>JBEKNN010000223.1:0-15158 GCA_049522755.1 Bryobacteraceae bacterium
TTTGGGCGATCAAGGCGGACGCATCGATATAGTGGCGTTGCGTCCCGGCGCCTCGGGAATGCCAAGCTAACTACCTTGGCCCGACACTGTTCATTTAACCGTCCGATTTCAAAGCGCGTTCACACGAATGTGAACGCTGCACGCAGGAGTGCGTGCGCCACGAATTTGGGTCGGCCGGTAGATTCGGCTGGGCCGTGCCCGCACTTGCCGAAAAACTCAGTTTCCTGCCCCGGCCGGACGCGCCGGCGGCGTCTCTGTCGTCGTCTGCACCAGCTCTTTCAATTTGCGGTCGCTGAGCGCCTTGTTCACGCGCGGCAGGTCGCTCTTCAGAATGGCGTCGAGCTTCGCCTGCTCGTCGTGCAGCCGCTTGGTGAGTAAGTCGTAAACTTCATAAGATCCGGCGGTGGGTTTGCCGTCGCCGTGCTGGATAGTGCTGCTCAACGCGGCAATCTTGTTATTCAGCTTGATGGGGAAATTCAGCGGGTCCTGCCCGCTTTGATTTCGGACCTGATAGACATCCTCTTCCACGACTGTGATCTTGTCGCGGAAGCCATCGAGCGCAGTCTTTAGCGCCGCATCCTTATTGTCCTTGAGTCTCTCGTCCATTTGCCGCTTGAATTCGCGGATGATGATCACCATGTCATTGGACGCGCTCACTTCGTCGCGTACCTTCATCGCCAGGTCGAACTGCTCCTTCAGATCGGCGACGGTGACGTTATCGAGGCGCGGGTCTTTTTCCAGCACGATGTGGTCGGTGAACACTTGCCCATCGACGTTCAGGCGCACTTCATAGGTCCCGGGAACGGCTTCGGGACCTTGCGTGTTCGCGCCCCAGAAGACCATGCCGTTGAAGGTCTTGGCGCCGGGATAACGCATGTCCCACTGGAAGCGGTTGAGCCCGGCTTTGTCCGGCGGCGTGGGATTGCCGCCACGTCCGCGGCCGCCACCGCCGCCGCCACCCTGGTCGGCTCCTTCCTCGGGAGCGGCTCCCGGCTCCGCGGCCGGTTCGGCGGCAGCAGCGCCTCGTCCGCCTCTTCCGCCACGTCCTCCGCGGCCGCCTGCCTGGTCGTTGGGCGTGCCGGTGAAGGTGCGAACCACCTGGCCTTTTTCATCCACGATGTCGATAGTCACCTTCTGCGCCGGTTTCGACAGGTAGTAATCGATGCGCGCCTCACTCACGTTGCGCTCAGCCGCCGCGGAGTGGAACAGATGCGCGGTCTCAGTGACCAGCGCCGGCGTGAACTGGCGAACCGGCGTAATATCGTCGAGTACGTAGAACGAACGCCCGTGCGTGGCGATCACCACATCGTCGCCGTTAATGACAATGTCGGAAACCTGTGTGTCGGGCAGATTCAAGCGGATCGACTGCCAGTTGTCGCCGTCGTCGAACGATACATAAATGCCATGCTCGGTTCCAGCGAACAGCAGTCCCTTGCGCACCGGATCTTCGCGCACCGCCTGCACGAAATCGTTCTCGGGGATTCCGTTCACGATCGCCGTCCATGTCTTGCCATAATCGTGCGTGCGATAGATGTATGGCTTGCGGTCATCCATCTGATAATTCTTCACCGCGGCGTAAGCCGACGCGGCATCGATTGGCGAAGCGTCAATCAGGCTCACGCGGCCATAATGCGGCATCCCCGGCGGCGTGATGTTGTTCCAACTCTGGCCGCCATCGCGCGTGATCTGGATCAGCCCGTCGTCGGAGCCGGTCCAAATCGTGTTCTCTTCTTTGTGCGACGGCGCGATGGTGTAGATGGTGCCGTAGATTTCCGGCCCATTCTGATCGTGCGTGATAGGGCCGCCGGAATCGCCCAGCGTCTTCGGATCGTTGCGCGTCAGGTCGGGGCTGATCTTCTGCCAACTGTGGCCCTCGTCGGTGGTCTTCCACAAATGCTGCGACGAGGTATAGATTGTGCCCGCGTTCAGGGGCGAGAAAACGATGGGGAACGTCCACTGCCAGCGCTCGGGCAGCGAGCCGGCCGATTCGCCGGAGAAGAACAGCGGATAGACTTGCACGTCTTTCGAATAGTTAGTGCGCCGGTCAAAGCGCGTCAGCAGCGCGCCCTGGCTGCCCGCATAGAAGATGTTCGGATTCACCGGATCGGGCGCGATGTATCCGCTTTCGCCGCCACCAGCGCTATAGGTGTTGCCGCCGCCACGTCCACCGCCGCCGCCGCCACCCCCGCCGCGTCCGCCGCCGCCGCCGGGGTTGGGCACGCAAATCGTCGAGCTATCCTGCTGCGCGCCGCAAACGTGATAGGGAATTTCATGCGTCACGGCCACGTGATAGAGCTGCGCGGTGGGATACTGTTCGCCGGTCCAACTCTGGCCGCCGTTGATGGAAACCGCGGCGCCGCCGTCATTGCTTTCAATCATGCGCAGCGGGTTGTTGGGGTCGATCCACAAATCGTGATTATCGCCGTGCGGCGTCTGCACCGCGCGGAAATTCTTCCCGCCGTTGGTCGATTTGAAGAACGAAGTGTTCAGTACGTAGACCGTATCTTTCGCCTTGGGATCGGCGTAAATCCGGGTGTAGTAGAAGGCGCGCTGCCGGACGTTGCGCTCTTCGTTGATCAGCTTCCAGGTTGCGCCCGCATCGTCGGACGAATAGACGCCGCCGTTGGCGTTCTCAATGATGGCGTACACGCGGTTGGAATCCGCGCCGGAGACAGCCACGCCGATCTTTCCGATAATCCCCGGATCGCCTTCCTGTTTCAGCCCCGTCTTCATCGAATTCGGCCCCAGCTGCGGCAGGCCAGGGTTGCGCGTAATCTCTTTCCACGTGTCGCCGCCGTCCACGCTCTTGAACAGGCCGCTTCCCGGACCGCCGCTGGTCAAGCCCCACGGCGTGCGATTGACGTCCCAGATGGCGGCGAAGAGCACGTTGGGATTGTGCGGGTCGAAGCAGAGATCCACCGCGCCCGAATGCTCGTCGCGGTAGAGAATCTTCTGCCACGTCTGGCCGCCATCTTTCGAGCGGAACACGCCGCGCTCCGCGTTGGGCGCATACGGATGGCCCAGCGCGGCCACATAAACGATATCCGGATTGGCGGGGTTCACGCGAATGCGCGAGATGGCCTGCGTATCGGCGAGGCCCGTGTGCTTCCAGGTTTTGCCGGCGTCGATGGATTTGTAGACGCCATCGCCCTGCATGATGTTGCCGCGCAGCTCGGTTTCGCCCATGCCGATGTAGACCACATCGGGGTTCGATTCCGACACCGCCACCGCGCCTACCGATGAGCTATCGATCTGGCCATCGGTCACGGGCCGCCAGGTGAGGCCGCCGTCGTTAGTCTTCCACAATCCGCCGCCAGTGGCGCCGAAGTAGTACTCCAGCGGCCGGCTCGCGCTGCCGTCGGAAGTAATGGAGCGGCCGCCGCGGGCTGGGCCGATGCTACGCCATTGCAGCGAGCCGAACACGGCGGGGTCAATCGCAGGAGTCGCGGAGAATGCAGCTAAAGCAAAAAATGTGGCAGTGAGACGAAGGTGCTTCATGGAGAGCAATTATAGCGTGGCGCGGCCCCATGTCTGCCTTTGGCTTACCGTTCTTGATCGCGCCGGAAAAAGTGCGCCGAATCGCAGCCGCGCTCACGTCGCAGCGGATTTCGTGCAAACCTACCTGGCGCCGTTGACTGCCGCGGCGCCCTTCATGTGAACCAGCACGCCGGGCGTTCTCAGTCCGTCGGCCGCCGTCCCGGCCGCTGCAAAGGTGCGGAACTCGTGGGTCACGGTCCGTATGGCCGCCCATCCGTCACCCGAGCGCAAAATCCGTCCCGTAATGAACAATTGCATCGGCGCCACGTTCAGCAGCAACATCGGCCACGCGATCGCCAACTCCACGTTCAAACCGGACGGCATGGCGCGGCCTGCCTCAAAGCGGATGCCTCCGCTCGACATGTTGACGGTGCATCCCGTTCCGGTGTCGATGGTCCGCCGCCGCCGGACCAGTTTCCAGCGTAGCTGCAGTTGCATTCCGTAGCGCTTGTCATGACGGCGCTCGCCGCCGATGCTTTCCATTTGCTGCACGTCGTCACCCCAGGTGTGAATTGATCGCATACTTTCCAGCAACTCTCGTTTTGCGCCGTCGAACTTCATTATGCGAGGGTTGTGCCTGAGTTTAAAGTAATGGGGGTACCAGAAGTTGCTAGACCGGTTCTAAGGAAACTCCCGATGCCTTTGGGATATAGTCAATAAGTGAGAGGATCGCTAGCCCCGATAACGCTGCGCGGCGGCCAGCGCGCCGGCCAGCACCTTGGCGCGTAACTCGTGTGGTTCCATAGCCTCAACGTCCCCACCGAAGCTGAGCGCAAACTGTATCGCCTCTTCCTCGGCATCGAATCGTAGCCGCACGCGCACGTAGTCCCCTTCGGGAGTTTCCCCCTCCAGCCGCCAGCCACGGTACCGAACCCAGCGCATAACCCGCGGGTTCGCCAGATACGTGGCGTAGTATCGCGGCAGCTTCTCGCGGAATTCTCCGGCCGACCGTTCCCAATAATCGGCCGGATCGAACTCCGCCGGGCGTTGGCAAGGCTGGTCGAGAAGCGCCGCGCTGGAAATCCGCGACACGCGATAGGTCTTGGTCTCGCCTTCGACCCGCGCGATCAGATACCACACGCTCCCTTTGGCCACCAGCCCCAGCGGATCACCCTCGCGCTCGCCGGGCTCCGCCAGCACCTTTTGATACGTAAACCGCACGCGCCGCTCGCGCCACAGCGCATCCAGCAGCACTGGCAGGCAGGCAATGGATTCGGCCGGGTCGCGCCACCCGCGGGTATCGATCAGAATCCGCTGCCGCGCGAACTCCGCCTGTTGCCGTGCGGCCGCCGGCAGCGATGCCTGCAGCTTGATGAAAGCCGCTTCCGCGTCGCGCGTCAAGCCCAGGTCCGCCATCAAGCGCTGCGGCCGCGCCAGGAACAAGGACTGAATCTCCGCCTCGCTCAACCCCGTCAGCTTCGTCTGGTATTCCTCAAGCAGGCGCCAGCCGCCGCCCGCCCCGCGTTCCGCAATCACGGGCACGCCCGCGCCGCTCAGCGCGTCCATATCCCGCAGAATGGTTCGCTCGGAAACCTCCAGGCGCCTGGCCAACTCGCGGGCCGTGACCCTGCGCTGCACCTGCAATGAAAGTAGAATCGACAGCAGCCGGCCGGCGCGCATGCACCAACTTTATCAGCCAAACATGACACCCGGTGTCAGGAATCGCGCCGTACACTGATCCGGTATGAAGCCCCCTTCCAGCATGAAGTCTCTCGAAGGAAAGATCGCCATTGTTGCCGGCTCCAGCCGCGGGGCCGGTCGAGGCATCGCTCTCGCCCTGGGCGACTCCGGCGCGACCGTTTATGTAGCCGCACGCACTTCGCGAACCGGACCGAAGCCGGCGGACAAAGCGCCCGGCACAATCGAAGACACGGCCGAGCAGGTGACCGCACGCGGCGGCAAAGGCATCGCCGCTCGCGCCGATCTGAGCGATACGAAACAGGTGGCCGCCCTGTTTCAGCGAGTCGGGAAGGACCACGGCCGTCTCGACCTTCTGGCCAACTCCGTGTGGACAGCGGACTGCATGGCCGTGTGGTCCCAAAAATTCTGGGACCTCAGCGCGGACCTTTGGAGTGACGCAGCCGGAACTATCGGCGCCTGCTGGCTGACCAGCGTTCACGCCGCGCGCCTGATGGCGGAGAAGCGCGGCGGCCTCATCGTTCATGTCACTGACAATCTGCATCCCGATCCGTCGGCGTGGCGCGGCCAGATTCTGCACGATTTGGGCCACGAATCTATCAACCTGCTGGTGATGGGGATGAGCCGCGAGGGCAAGGGCGCGAAGATCGCGGTGGTTGGATTAAATCCCGGCTTCATGCGCACCGAGCGCGTCCTGATGCACATGACCACCGCCGCCCGGAAGAAGCAACACCGCTTCGACCTCAGCGAATCGCCCGAATACATCGGCCGCGCCGTGGCGGCTTTAGCGGCCGATCGCCGCGTGCTTCAAAAGACCGGGCAACTGCTTTGGGCTTGCGATTTGGCCCGGGAGTACGGCTTTACCGATATCGATGGGCGCTTCATTCCGCGCTTCGATCCGAAGGCTCCGTTTCAGGACTACCCGAAATGAACGCCACCCGTCGCGCCGCGCTCGGATTCCGGGCGCACTCCGGTTGGGCGGCTCTGGTTGTCGTCACCGGCTCAGCTGGCGCTGCCGCTGTACTCGAACGGCGGCGAATCCAGATCGCCGACCCTCGCATGAATGGGTCTCTCCAGCCCTATCACGCGGCGAAAGAAATGCAACTCGCCGAAGCCGAAGCGTTCCTCGATCGCTGCGGCGCGGCAACCCGGCGGATGGCCGAGACAGCCGTTCGCGAAGCCGCTGCGCAGTTGGCCGGCAAGGGCTACACAGTCGCCGGCGCGTGCGTGTTGCTGGGTTCAGGCCGGCCCGCGACCAGCCTCGCCGCGACGCTGCGCTCGCACCCGATGATCCACACTGCCGAAGGCGATTTCTATCGCGACGCTCTCAAAGCCGCTTGCGAGTCATGCGGCCTGCCCGTGCTCGGCGTGAAAGAGAAGGAACTGGTCCGGCAGGCGGCGGTTGCTCTGAATATCGCAGCGGACCAACTGCAGCTTCGCGCTGCCGAGCTTGGCAAGAGCATTGGGCCGCCCTGGCGCCAGGATGAAAAGCTGTGCGCTATCGCCGGTTGGCTCGCGCTCGGGAACCTCCGGTAGTTTCGCATCTGCCTTAGCCAGCCTGATATATACTTGCGAGAGTCCGGAAACCGATAAGGGGAATTCCGGGTAAGTACTCAGGAGGAAAAATGATACGAGAGTACATGCAGAAAGCCGCCACGATCGCCGTGGCATTGAGCGGTTCGATGGCTGGGACGATGGCGCAGGCGCAACCCAGCAGCTACAGCCCGAACGGCTGTCCAAACCTTCCGGGCTATACCGCGCTCAAGACGGCTCTCGATGCGGCCGTGGCCACCGAAACGAGCGGTCTCAACAATCAGATGTGGGCGACCATTGTCGACCGCGACGGAATCGTCTGCGCAGTCGCATTCTCCGGCGTTAACCGGGGAGCCCAGTGGCCTGGCAGCCGGGTCATCTCCGCCCAGAAAGCGAATACGGCCAATTCCTTCAGCCTGGACGCCTCTTCGTTCAGCGGCGGCTCCGGCCAGCAGCACGGTCTGGCGCTATCCACGGCGAATCTCTATTCGGCCGTTCAGCCAGGCGGCAGCCTCTTCGGCTTGCAGGAAAGTAATCCCGTGAGTACCGCAGTCGCGTATCAGGGACCGTCGTCGAGCTATGGCACGGCATTCGATCCGATGGTGGGGCAGAAGATCGGCGGCGTCAACGTGTTCGGCGGCGGCCTGGCGCTCTATGCGACTACGGCGGAGACGTTGGTTGGCGCCGTCGGCGTGAGCGGCGACACTTCATGCGCGGACCATAACATCGGGTGGCGTGTGCGTAATAACCTGGGGCTGGACCACCTGGCGAACACTTCCGGCGTTTCCGGCGATGTGACTCGCCCGGATAATATCATCTTCGACATTACGGCGAACCCCGATGGCGGCACTGGTATTAGCGCCGGCGGGTTTGGGCACCCCATGTGTCTCAACACGACTACTAACTATAAGACTCTTCCGGTGGTTAGTAAGTAAGCGATTGAGTGCGCGATTGAGTGACGCCCTTCGTGGGGCGGGATCCCCCGGTCTGCGGCTGACTCCTTCGTCGGTCTCTCGGGGACTTCGTGAGGCTGATTTTGCGGAGCGAAGAGCGGGTCCGGGGGACCCGCGCGGACCAGGGGGTCCGCCCTACAACTTGTGCTACAGCTTGTGCGGAATTTCCCGCGGTTTTTCCCGGCGCGCCGAGTACGTTATCATCGGAATGCCGGTCGGTTAGCCAAGGCCGCGCTTGGCTTTGGCGCGGCGCGGCTTGCCATGGCTTGGGAGTGACGGCCGGGAGGTTGCAGCCGTTAGCCCGACTCACATCGGCGACAGTTTTATACTCAGGACTGCGGCTTGCTAGCCATTGCAAGCTGTCCCGGCCGTAGCCCTGTCTTCGAGTCTGGAGGAGATGAAAATGCAGAGAATGAGAAGCGTCCCCGCGACACTGGCGATCTTGGCGGGCATTGTATCCGCCCCTGCTTTTGCTCAGGCGCCCCCGTCGTTCGCGCCGGGACAGTTAGACCAAATGGTGGCGCGCATCGCGCTTTACCCCGACCCGCTGGTGGCTCAGATCCTGGCCGCCGCGACCTACTATGGCGATATTCCTGCGGCAGCCCAGTGGGCAGATCAGCACCACTACCTTACCGGGCAGGCGCTTGCCGCCGCGATCGCCGCGGACCAATTGCCCTGGGACCCCAGCGTGCAAGCGCTGCTGCCATTTCCGTCCGTGCTGGACATGATGAATTCGGACATGAACTGGACCACGCAACTGGGCAACGCGTTCCTGGCCGAGCAACAGGGCGTGATGGACGCGGTGCAGCGGCAGCGGGCCGTCGCGCAGCGCTACGGGTACCTGAGGAGCAACGGCCAGATCGTGGTGAGCGGCGGGCCGTACATTACCATCATGCCCGTCGATCCGGGGTTTGTGGTGGTCCCCTACTACGATCCCGCGATCGTGTTCTTTGCGCCGGGGCCCGGGTTCGTGGTTGGCGGCGCGATCCGTTTCGGCTTCGGTGTGACCATCGGCGGGTTCTTCGGGCCGTGGGGCTGGGGAGGTGGAGGCATCCGCTTCGACTGGGGCGCGCACGCCGTCTTCCTGAACAACGCGCGCTGGGGCAGGAATTGGGCCAACCGGGCCAACTACGTTCATCCTTACCCCGGGATCCGTCGGCCAGGGCCGGGCGCAGCGCGTCCTGCCGAGGCGCATGGGCTGGAATCCCGCTCTGAAGAGGAGCGAAATGCGGCGCGCCAAGGCAGGGCGGCGCCTCGCGAAGTGCACCGCGGAGGCCGGCGCTAGGTCGCTTGCTTAGAAGGCCGCGATCTGCAGGCGAAAGCGCCGGTAAGTGGCAGGCGAAAGCGCCTGCCCCACAAGGACGCGCTCCAACGTGGGACAGACGCTTTCGTCCGGCAACCCCGCGAGCGCGCTTCCACACTGCGCGGCGGGTTCCTAAATCCTATGAAACGCCTTCAGTATCTCGCGCGTGGAATAATGCATTGCAATCGGCCGCCCATGCGGGCAGCTCATGGGGCAATCCGTCTCGGCCAGCGATCGTAGCAGCCACTCCATCTTGGTGGAATCGAGCCGCATATTGATCTTGATGGCGGCGCGGCAGGCAAGCGAAGCGCAAATGCTGCGGCGCAAATCCTCCAGCGATGCGTCGCGCAGCTCGGTTTCGGCGATCTCCAGAATCTCGTAAATCATCTTCTCCAGATCGGCTGCGCCCACAGCCGCCGGGGCGGCTTTCACCGCGATGGTCCGGTTGCCGAACGGCTCCGTCTCAAAGCCCGACGCGTTCAGCTCATCGGCGATGCGCGCGTAATCGATCTGCTGCTCCGCGGTGAGTTGCAGGATCAGCGGCATCAGCAGCCGCTGGGTTTCCACGCGTCCGGCGGCGCGCTGCTTCATGATCTGCTCGAAGAGAATGCGCTCGTGCGCCACGTGCTGATCGATAATCCAGAGCCCGTCGCGTCCCGCCGCGATAATGAAGCTCTCGTGGACCTGGCCCAGCGGGCGCAAATCGGAAAGCGCCGTGAGAGACGTCTCCGGCGCCGGAATCGAGCCGGCCGGAAATTCGCCGTGCGCATCGAGACGCCGCGAGAGCTTGCCGGAAGGCGGCGGCCCCGGCGTCACGTGGATGGGCGGCGCGCTGAAATCGAGCCGCGGCGAAGGGCCGGCCGCCGGGCGCAGCGAGAACTCCGGCAGCGCCTCTGGTGGCGCCCCTGGAAGCGACGGCGCTGCTGGATCGAGCACGCTCGCGTCCGCCGGCGGCTCGTTTTCGATCATCTGGCTGAATTCGGAATACGGCAACTTCGCTGCCGCTTGCGCCGGTGATGCCATCGCGGCCGGCGTGAACGATGGCGCGGGCCGGCTCTCCATCAAGCGCTCGCGCAGCGAGTCGCGCACAAAATCGTGGACGAACGTTCCGTGGCGGAAACGCACCTCGGTCTTCGATGGATGCACGTTGACGTCCACCTCTTCCGCGTCGCATTCGAGAAACAGCAGCGCGAACGGATACGCCGACGACGGCATCAGGTTGTGATACGCCGAGGACAGCGCGTGCAATAGCAGCCGGTCGCGAATCAGTCGGCCGTTCACGAAAACGTAGATGGAGTTGCGATTGCCTTTCTGCACTTGCGGCCGCGAGAAGAACCCCAACAGGCGGAACAGGCGCGTGGGCGGCTCATCGGGCTCGCGCCGGTATTCCGCGATGGCCTCCGACGGCGGCACGCTCGGCGCCGGCATGAACAATTCCTTCTCGCGCACGCCGATTTCCACCAGGTCTTCCAGCACCTGGCTGCCGAACACCTGGTAGACGCGCTCCCGGAGCGTCGCTACCGGCGTGACGTGCAGAAGTTCCATGGGTCCGCTGGTCAATTGCAGCGTCTTGTCCGGATGCGCGAGGCTGTAATGCGTCACCAGCGACGCAATGTGCGCCAGTTCGGTCTGCTCAGTGCGCAGAAACTTCTTGCGCGCCGGCACGTTGAAAAACAGATCGCGGACGGTGATCGCGGTTCCGCCGCCCAGCGCAGCCTCTTCGCATCGAAGCATTTTGCCGCCTGCGATTTCGATGCGCGTTCCGGTGGTCTCTTCGGCCGACCGCGTTTCCAGCACCAGGCGCGATACCGATGCGATGGAGGGCAGCGCTTCGCCGCGAAAGCCGAGGGTCGCGATCGACAGCAGATCTTTGACGTCGCGCAGCTTGCTGGTGGCGTGGCGCTCAAAAGCCAGCAGTGCATCGTCGCGCAACATTCCGCAGCCATCGTCGACGATGCGGATCAACCTGCGGCCGCCGGATTCCACTTCGATGCGGATACTGGTCGCGCCCGCGTCCAGCGAATTTTCGAGCAGCTCTTTGACCACCGAAGCAGGCCGCTCCACTACCTCGCCGGCGGCGATCTTGTTGGCGACCTGGTCGGGTAGAACGCGAATCCGGCCCATATGCGATGCCTCACTATAACTCCGCACGCGCGACGGTATATTAGGACTTGCATTGATCGTCCAATGCGCTCGCCCATGCGCCCGCCCATACGCCCGCCTGCGCCCGCCCCTCAACCCTTCTCGATCTGGCGCCCTCAGTACGCGCTGTGGCTGATTCTGGCGCTGGCGGCGTTCCTGCGCCTCTTCGAGCTGACCACCATTCCGCCGCCGCTTCATTTCGACGAAGCCATGAACGGCAACGATGCGCTGGAGAACCTGGAGACCGGCCACATGGATGTGTTCTATCCGCAGAATGGCGGCCGCGAGGGACTCTACATCGACATCGAAACCGCGCTGATTTACTTTTTCGGTCCCGAGCCCTGGCTGCTCCGGTTGCCTGCGGCCGTCTTCGGCATTCTGACCGTGTGGGGCGCGTACCTGCTGGCGGCCGAGTTGTTTTCCGCGCCCATCGGGCTGCTGGCGTGCTTCTTCATGGCCACCAGCTTTTGGCACGTGCTCTTTTCGCGTCTGGGATTGCGCGCGATCGGCGCCCCGCTCTTCGCGGTGTGGGCGCTCTATTTCCTGCTCGATGGCATGCGCCGCGCGCGCGATGGCCAGCCCGCTACCGCGAGAATTGTTTTGGCAGGCTTCCTTTGCGGGATGGGTTTCTACACATATATCGCCTACCGGGTGACGCCCGCGCTGGCGCTGCTGGTTTTCGTCGACTGGTTTATGCAGTCGCGCCGTAGCTCGCTCCGGTCGTTCGCGGTGTTCACTCTCACAAGTGTAATCACCGTGGCGCCGCTCGCCTTCTATTTCGTGCGGCACCCGGACGCACTGCTGCATCGCAGCGCGGAAGTTTCCATTTTCAATCAGCCGCATCCCTTCACCGAATTACTGTGGAACATCTGGAAAACAGTCCAGATGATATCTACCAGGGGAGACTTCGATTGGCGGTACAACATCGCGTTCCGTCCGGTGGTGTTCTGGCCCGTCGCGATGCTCTTTGCGGCCGGCGTGATCATCGGTATCATCGCGATTTGCCGGCGCGACGGCTGGTTTCCCTACTCGCTGATGCTGGCCTGGGTGGCATTGGGAGCCCTGCCCGCGGTGCTATCGAGCGAGAACATGCCCAGCGCGATCCGGTCCATCCTGATGATCCCCGCCATTTTCACCCTCGCCGCGGTGGCCGCGTTTCGCGCATATGAATGGCTGGCGCCGCGAGCGCCGCAGCAGGTTGTTAGCGCCGCATCGGCGGTGTTGTTTCTGGCTCTCAGCTTCGAGTGTTACCACAGCTACTTCGATGTCTGGGCGAAAGACCCCAACGTTCCCATTACCTTCGACGGGGCCAGTGTGGACATTGTCAATCGCATCAAAGCGCTTCCGGAAACGGCGCCGAAATACGTTGTGCCGGTCTCGCCGGGCGCGCCGATCGGCGTGCCGCCGCCCGCGCAGACGGTCATGTTCCTGACGCAGAGCTACACTGCGAAACAGCGCGAGGAAACCAATATCCACTACATCATCCGTCAGGCCGGCGACGCGGAGGACGGCATCGACTTCTGCCGCAAGGTGGCGCTCTCGGTCAAAGAGAACGTGTTCTGTCTGCAGGTGAACCGCAAACCGCCGCCGAAGTTCTGACGCTCCGGGACCAATTCCACGGGCTTCCTCGGCGTGAAAACGCCGACGATCCGCCGCATAATTTTCCCGACAATCCCATTGACAACGCTAATGAATTAGTACTACATAACTAGCATGCGTGTTTTTGCTTTTTTCGCCCTGGCCTGCGGCGTTGCGGCCCAGCAGCTTCCGCCCAACGCCGCGCCGCCGGGTATTGCCGCGCCCAGCATTGAGGAGACTCTCTCCGCGGCGAACACAAAGTACGTGGACCACGATTACCAGGCCAGTCTCGACTTATACGAACAGGCCCGCCAGTTGATTGAGCAAACGGCGCCGGAGAATCCGCAGCGTTACGAAGTGCTGAAGCGCCTCGCGGCGGTGAGTGGAGCGGCGGGCCAGTACAAGGCCGCCATCGATTATCTGCAGAGCGGCATCCAATGGCGCTGGGACCAGATTTCCCGGGACGATCCTGCCGTCCTCATCGACCGCGTGATGCAGGTGAATCTCTATCGCGCCATGGAGAACTACGCCCAAGCCCGCGTGGTGCTGTTATCGGTGATGTCCAGGCACCAGGGGCTCTCGGGATTCAGAACCGTGGCGATGGCCGACGACTACAGCCTGATGGGCCAGATCTACATGGACGAAAAGAATTTCCCCGACGCGGCCGAGCAACTGGAAACCGCGGCGGCGATTCGCGGCGCAGTCTCCGGCCAACTGGATGTTTCGCTGGTGCCCGATCTCGACCGCCTGGGCGCGGTCTACCTGGCGCTCCATACCTACGACAAGGCCGAATCCATCTTCCGCCGCACGCTGGTGATACGCGAATCCATACTGGGCAGCGAAAACGCCGATCTGCTGGCAACGCTGGACGGGCTGGCATATTCGTATTTCGGACAGAGCAAGTTCGACGAAGCCGAGCCGGTGTATCAGCGGTTGGTCCGCCTCTGGAGCAAGTCCGTGGGCGAGACACATCCGATGTTGGCGCTGGCACTCGATAAGGTTGGAATCTTCTACGCCGCGCAAAAGAAGAACGATCAAGCGAGGGAGGCTTTCGAGCGGGCCAACGCGATCCGCGCCAATTCGCTGGCCTCGGGGCTATCGACAGAGGCCGGGTATGCGCGCGAAGCAGGAGACCTGGCTACGGCGGCGGCGCTTTATGCACGCGCGGTGCGTGTGCTTGACCCGCCGAATCCGGTTTATGACGCGGCCCGCACACAAGCCGCGCTGTACCTGGAAACGGTCGAGAACGCAATGGGGCCGAAGCCGGGGTCAAAGAAGGCCTTGACCAAGAAGTAATTGTGGGATTGGTCTCCTGGCCGCCGGCACGGAAAAGCATCGCCACCGGCCCGAACAGCTCTTCGGAGTGAGCGGGCGAGCCGGCGGGAGTGTCCCGTAAGGACGGTGGGTGCGCCGTAACTGAACGCTGATGCCGGTGATGCGGGTTAGATGCAACACTGTTCGCTTAACGCCTCCGGTTCGAACCGCGTTCACACGAGTGTGAAACGCTGCACGCAGGAGTGCGTGCGCCACGATTTGGATCCGCCTGCACTAAGTGAACAGTATTGGGGTTAGATGGACAACACTGCCGGCGAGAGCAGGTCGCCGACGCCGATCTGGCGGAGTAACTCGGTGCGGACGCGGTCGGCGACGCCGTTGACGATCTCAGCGCCGTCCTGGGCCGGATCGATATGCACACGGAAAGGACGCTTTCCGAATGGCATGTCGACGACCTTGACGATAGCGCGGGCGACATCCGCAACATCTGCGTCGGCGGGCGCAGTCGCGGCTAACCCTTTGAGAATATCGTCGCCGAGTTTGGCGTACGGGCCGGCTTCGTACTCGGCAAACCGCGCCTTGTCGCCGGGTGAACCTGCGTGTGCGAAGTGATTCGTGCCTGAGGTGAACGCGCCTGGCACTACGATTGAAGTCTCTATCCCCCAACGAGCGAGTTCCGCCGCATAGCTGACTGCCAAAGCGTCCATCGCGGCTTTGGCGGCGAAGTAAGGCGCCAGATAGGGCGGCGTGCCGCCGCGCGTGCTCGAGCTGGAAACCCAGACCAGCAGGCCTCTGCGCTGCTTACGCAGTTGCGGGAGGGCCGCACGGTTCACGCGCTGCGTACTCAGAACATTGACGTCGTAAACGTAGGCAAGCTGCTCGGGCTCGAACGCTTCCGCGGGTCCGAAGACCATGTGACCCGCGTTATGAATCACCACATCCAAGCGGCCACTCTCGGCGACGATCTGCCTGATGGCCGCGTCTGTGGATTCCTGCGACGCGACGTCCAACTCGATCGCCCGCAGGTCCGCGTTGTGCCCGGCTGCGAACTTCCGGACCGCATCCACCTGGGGCGCGTTGCGTCCGTTTGTCTCACGCATGCTGGCGTACACTGTGTGACCGGCGTCGGCCAGTGCGCGGGCCGCCAGTGCGCCAAAACCGCTCGATGCTCCCGTAACTACGATGATGTTTTTCATGAC
>JBEKNN010000224.1:0-15071 GCA_049522755.1 Bryobacteraceae bacterium
GAAAGCACGGCGCATGGCCGTAACCAACACCGAATACGTCGCTTTTCAGAAAACCAGGAAAGCCGCGTAGAATGCCACTTCTTACGAATTCCTGCGGAGAGCCGGAAAAGGTAAGCAGGGTTGCGCCAACCGACGCCACTGTGCTGATTACCGGCGAGAGCGGCACCGGCAAGGAAGTAACGGCCCGCGCCATTCACGACCGCTCCCCTAGGGCGGCTCGGCCATTCATTCGGGTAAACTGCGCCGCGATTCCACCGTCCTTGATCGCCTCCGAACTGTTTGGATACGAGAGAGGCGCCTTCACGGGAGCGGCTCAACGGCATTTGGGACGCTTTGAAAGGGCAGACCGCGGGACCATCTCTTTGGACGAGATCGGCGATATCCCGGCGGAGACCCAAGTCGCGCTTCTGCGCGTACTGCAAGAGCGCGAATTCGAACGTGTAGGAGGGACGCATCCCGTCCCCATCGACGTCCGTGTACTGGCGGCCACCAATTGCGATTTGCGGGCGGCGGTCGCCGCAAGAACATTCCGGGCGGATCTTTACTACAGGCTCAACGTCTTTCCGATCCATATGCCGGCGCTGCGGGATCGCATGGACGACATTCCATCGCTGGTAGAGCATCTGATCGCGCGCAGTGCGGCCAAGATCGGCAAAAATGTGAGACGTGTCGACGACGACTCCTTGGCGCGGCTTGTTACTTACGACTGGCCTGGAAACATTCGGGAATTACAGAACGTTCTGGAGCGGGCTGTGATCTTGTGCGAAGGCGAGACTGCCCGGATCGAGGAAGAGTGGCTCGACTCGGGCGAGGCTGTCCCATCGTCCGAGTCGATTGGCCTCTCTTCGTCTCTCATGGGCCGCGAACGAGAGTTAATCGAAGCAGCCCTGGAGAGAAGTATGGGTCGAGTTGCGGGCCCGAACGGAGCGGCTGGTCTACTTGGGGTACCGAGAACCACACTGGAAAGCAGGATCAAGAGCCTGCAGATTGACAAGTTTCGATATAAGTCGAGCGCCGACTGCTTTGTCGTGCATTCTCGGTAGGGACCGGTGATGATCCTGCTGTCGGACGTTTGACCGCTATCGGGCGCAGGAAAAGCGGCTCTCGCGCCCCAAGCTCAACGAGCTTCTCCACTGAGACTTCGCTTCGCTGACTGCTCGAAACTTGGGAATCCACTGTCGGATCGGGACGCAGCGCTCTTTTGCCGCGGCGGGTATACCGGCGCGGCGACGAGGCTCCGCCAGCCGCCCTCTATTTCGAGGGCTGGGCACTTGACCTGTTCAGCTTCCGCCGGATGTCAGGCCAGAATTCCTTGATCAGATTATTCAAAGCGTCAAACCCAACCTCGGACGCCCAGACGCTCCCCGCGGTCGATAGATTCCGATCGCCTCTCGGGTGATAGGAATAGGTCGAGATAACGGCCGCGGTGGAGCTGCCGAGGAACTCGGAATAGTTGAGTTGCGATTGCCCGGAATCGGTGCGGGTCACGAAGATACGTGACACGGCATAGAGAATTCGCCGTTTGACTCCTCCTTGGCCCGATTGGTAGTAACGCGGGTCCTGATGCAGTATAGACGGGAAGATCGCTTGCGTAGTGAAGTTCTCGATGGTGCCATCGGCGAAATTCTGCGCATACCTTTTCGCGTATCCCTCCGCGCCTTGCCCATAACCGGGTTCGCTATTATTCGCCTGGCTAATGCCGGCTTGCAGGCCATGCCAGATGAAGGTGACGGGGTCAAATGACGACCGCGCGGTGACTTTGAACTTCTCGCCCACACTGAGCGGAGGCGCCTTGTCCGCATTCTCCAGCGTGAGAAAGTTGGGCAAGGTATAGAAGATGCGGTCATTCGATGTACCGCTCGCTGGTTTGGCTCGCTCGGTGCTATCGGCAACCGGTTCGGGCGTTTGAGCCTGGCCTCCCAACGCCGCGATCAGAACATACAACAAAAACTGGATGATCCTCTTCATCATGCTTCACCGCCCCGATTCCGCTTCCAGCGGCCCCGCCTGGATCGCGTAGCCTGCGTGGTCGATGGTTAGAATCTTCTTTCCGTACATTCTGACTTGTACGGCGGTTTCGTCCTTGAGCGGTAGCCAGAACCCCGCGACCTTCTCGTAATCTCTTACAAAGTCCGCACGTTTGATCCAAAACGACAGATTCGCGGCCGGGTGGCCTTCAATTCGCGCCACAGCGAAATCCTGTTTGTCGATCCAGACTTTTCCCTCGAAGAGGTATTTGTCCGCGCGCTTTGGCGAGGCGCGCAAGACGTAGCAGGGATGAGTCCGCACTTCGTCCTCGCCGATTAACTCTAAGGTGTAATTGGCAGGCGTGATGGCGCTATCGTGGCGATCCTTGCCCCCCGCGGCATTGATTTCGCTGGCGATCAGAGGCTTCAATGCGAGATGCCGGACGATGGCCGATCCCGCCTCCGACCTGGTAACGAACGTCTTGCTCTCTGGAGCTTCAAACTCCATCCGGCCTTCGATCTGCGCATGGATCTTTCCGCCAGGGTCCGACACGCGGTAGACCCGATCGGCCGTATATCCCAGCAGACCGTCCGCTCGGATTTGGTTGCGGGCGATCAGTTCCGCGAAGATCTGTTCGCTGCTCATCGTCTGGGCGCAGACTGGGGCGCACATCGAGCCCGCGAGCGCGGCGGCAAGCGCCAATTGCCGGATTGTGAAGGAATGCGTCACTGTGCGCCTCAGTCTTCGAATGAGCGGACGCCGCCCTGAAACTTGTTCTTGATGACGTTCGACCACAGCCACTTGATCACGCGCGCGTCGTTGTAACAGTAGGCGAGGTTGTGATTCAGGGTGGAAAAGCAATGCTGCTGGCAGGTCTTCTTCATGCCGGCGAGCTGTTCCTGGTCGAATCGCGGATGGTCGATGTTTCCCCAATTGTATGTAGCGCCGTACATCGGGAAGCATGGCGCCACAGTGCCGTCGGTCCGTATAATGACGTTGTTTTGGCCCGCGCGGCAGTTCCATTCCGCGAATTGCAATTCGCCATCGGGCCGTTCTTCGATACCCGGCACGCCGGAGAGCGCTTCGGCGCGTTCGCCATCTTCGCGGGAGCCGTCGCCGTTCCATCCATACTCGCCGAGATCCAGACCGGAAGACATGCGGACAAACGCCTTGATCTCTTTTAACCGCTGCACCGAGTTCACCATCTGATAGCCGGCGCGGTTCTTTTCGATTAGCCAATCAATCAGAGTATCGATGGCCGGCCAGTCTTCCGGGCGGATATAGGTTGGGTTGTCGTAGAGGTGCTTAAAGTGATCGTCCTGTTCCAGCATCGGCGTCTCGTTGATGTGATAGTCGGTCGCGACGCGACGATCGTGCGCGTATTCCGTCAGCTGACGCACGTCGTCCAGATTGTTGCGGCAAATATTAATGTTGAAGAAGACGATGTATCCGTTGACATACTGCTTCCGCAGGATGTACTCGAGGTTCTTCTGCGCCGGCACGAATGCCTTCGGAAGTCCGGGCTTGAGATCCCACGCATCCATGGCGAAGTTGAAGGCGGATACACCGGCGTCGCCGAGCCGATCCGCCACTTCGGGCCGCAGCAAGCGTCCATTAGTCGCGATGTAGACCCAGAACCCTTTCCTCGCGGCGTAATTTACCACCTTGTGGACAAAATCGGGCCGCAATAGCGGCTCGCCGCCCATGAGCGCGACCACGCGGCATCCATTATCGTGGAGCCAGTCGATCGAGCGCCGCGCCACATCTTCCGTCATGCCCTTGACTTTGTTGTTGTACGACCAGCAATACCAGCAATCGAGGTTGCACTTGTACTCGATGAAGAGGTAGGCCGTGATGGGATGAAATTGGCCCGGCATCACGCGCGACCGTACATAGGGATAGAGCCAGCCGCGCGAGGTACGGTAGATATCGCGCACTCCCCATTTCCGTCTCTCCGGCGGAGTATCGGGACCCGGGTCGTCTAAGCGTTCGGGGTGTTGCGGGTACACGGGGACCGGAAGCGTGAGACCTCTCGCCCCGGCAGGCGCCGGAGGCTTTTGGCTTGCGTTGGTCAGAAGATCGTTAATCGCAACATCGATTCGAAACTTAGGAGCGGCTGTCACCATAGATTCAGTTTTCCTTGGACCCCTTTCGTTGCCTCATAAAGCACGAGAGGCGCCAACACTAACTGTCCCGCCGTGCCACGCTACTACTGTTTGATTTCAACGCCGGCCAAACAGGGCGGCCCGACTAAACAGTTATTAGCGTGACGACAGTTCGACATTTGGCTGGCGCCACACTTCGGAAACCGGCGCCTGCGGCGAACCGGGGGATGAGCCTGAAGCCGCCCTGCGCCGATCCAGGCGCCGGACCCAAAGATCGGAAGAACTGCGGGGCGCCTGGTGGTCAAGCGGGCTCTATTGCAAATTGTCGAAGGCGCGACAAGCGTCGCCCAGTTAGCGTGCCAGTCGCCTGGAGACTAGGCGGCGATTCCTAAAAGAGCGTGAGTAAACTGTCGCTGCCCCACGACGTCTCCCATCGGACCTGCCCTTTGTTGCGGACCATGTGTATTGCCTCGTACCCCTCAATCGTCCTCCACGCCCCGTCTGACGACCGGAGTCCCAGGCTCGCGTTGATGCGCTTCTTATTGAAACGATGCCCGAGATCCTGCGCGCGATTCATGTCGCGCAACAGGACATCCACGCGTATATAGCGCTGGCGAACAAACTGAACTTAAACCGGAAGACTCTCTGTCCGTAGCGAAAGTGTTTGGTCCGCGCGCGCCGAACGAGTTCCTGGCTTGGATCAAGCGGGGCAGCGCTCTTGACCGCAAGAGCCAGTTTCGGTCCATGGCGGCTTACGATCTGGATAAGCTCCACCGCGAGCTGCTCAGCAAACTCGGTCGAGCGGATGAAGCACTGAGGGCTGCTTGGGCCGATTTTCGGAAGCACCCTTCGAAATTCACCTATGACGATCTCATGCTAGCCCGCGTTCGGACCGCAAATGCCTTTCATATCGTGTAAGAATGGCGGCCAACGGAGAGTGATCGAAAGTCGGAATCGGACCGGAAATCACGTCCCGCTTGCGAAGATGTTCCAGAAACTGCAATCGTGTTTCTCGATTCCCCCCTGGGGACGCGGCCCTTTCGCCGCTTGTAAGCGATGAATCTCTCAGCGATCTGCTCGTCGAATCCGTGTGGCGCGGCGGAGCAGATGGAAGAGGGGTTCGTCGACAGTGCGCCACACCAATCGCCGCGCCACGGTCCAGGGACAGCACGCGCATGGAGTATCGTCGTTGTGCATCACGCCGCCCTCGGCTGCCTGGCGGATCAACTCATAGCCCGCCGGCTGGATCTGGGCAGCGGTTTCCTTTACGATCTCGCACTGTGTCGCCACTCTTGACTTGTACTCACAGTCCTCAAGAACCAAGCGTCATGACATAGACTCCGCCCGACCTCAGCCGCAGCAGCACCGCCCCATCCTCTTGCCGCCGCAACACCACGGGCCGGCCCTCGTCCGGCGTGTTGCCGGTCCATCGCACCGGTCCCCGAACCTCCCTGATGCGCGTTCCGGCCGCCGTCCGCAAGAGCAGGTCGCCCGCGCGTCCAACGTGCAGCCTCGCGTCCGTTGCCCTTCCTCCGGACCATTGAAGATCCACCACTACGCCGCCGCGCGCGCGCAATCCCGTCACTCTCCCATCCGGCCATGCCGCCGGCAGCGCGGGCAGAAAGTCGATGACGCCATCGTGACTCTGCAGCAGCATTTCCGCAATCGCCGCCGTTCCTCCGAAATTGCCGTCGATTTGAAAGATCCACGAATCGCCCGCGGGATGCGTGTCGAACAAATTCGGCCCCGTGCTGTGCAGCAGCAGCATCGCCACCGATTCATACGCCTTCTCGCCGTCCAGCAGCCGCGCCCAAAACTCGATCGCCCACGCCCGGCTCCATCCCGTATACGCGCCGCCCGCCGCGAGGCGACGCTCCAGCGAAACCCGCGACGCCTGCCAAAACTCGCGATTCCTCCGCGACGTGAATTCGCTCCCTGGAAACAGCGGATACATGTGCGACATGTGCCTCTGCCCCGGCGTCTTCTCCTCGAAATCTTTCGACCATTCCTGCAACTGGCCGTGCTTGCCGATTTGATACGGAATCAGCCGCGCCCGCGCCGCCTTCAGCTTCGCGGCGAATTCCGCATCCGCCCGCAACACGCGCGCCGCCTCCATGCAGTTGGCGAACAACTCGGAGATCAGCGCCATATCCATGGTGCAGCCGTCGCTGGTCTCCGCCGTCCGTCCATCGGGCGCCACAAAGTTGTTCTCGGTGGATTCCGACGGGCACGTGGTCAGCTTCCCGTCCTTCCGTTCCACCAGCCAGTCCAGGCAAAACTCGGCCGCCGATTTCATCAGCGGATACGCCCGCGTGCGCAAGAATGTGGAATCGCCGGTGAAGGCGTAGTGCTCCCACAAATGCGCGCAAAGCCAAGCCCCGCTCATGCCCCAGTTGGCCCAGGTCGGCGACCCCTGCCCGAAATCGCCCACCGGCGCCGATTGCCGCCACAGATCCACATTGTGATGCGACACCCACCCGTGGCAGCCGTAATTCACCTCGGCCGTCCGCGCGCCCGTCTTAGCGAGCCCTTCGATCAGACTGAACAGTGGCTCGTGGCACTCGTTCAGATTGCACGTCTCCGCCGGCCAGTAATTCATCTGCACGTTGATATTCGCCGTCCAGTTGGAACTCCACGGCGGCCGCACCAGTTCGTTCCAGATGCCTTGCAGGTTCGCCGGCTGCGACCCGGGACGCGAGCTCGCGATCAGCAGATACCGCCCGTATTGAAAATAGAGCGCTACCAGATCGGGGTCGGGACGCTCCGCAAACGCGCGCAGCCGCTCGTCGGTAGGAGCGTCGGCCAGCGCCAGCTTGGGAAGCTTCAGCGAAACGCGCCGGAACAATTTGCGGTGATCCGCAATGTGCGCCGCGCGCAGCGCCGGGTAATCTTTCGTCTGCGCATCCTCGATCCGGCTGCGGCAGACAGCGGCGATATCGGCCGCGGAGCCGTCCGGCGCCCGCTCGAACCCGCGATACCCTGTGATGGCGGCGATCCATAGCGTCACCGCACGCGCGCCTTCCACGCGCAACGCGTTGCCTTCCGGCCGCAGCGCCCCACCCTCGACGACCGCGCGGACTGCCGCTTCGAAGCGCATGCCCTTGCCTTCGGCCTCGTCGTAGACCACCGGGTTCGCGGACCGGACATAGTTCGGAACGACAGTTGCCGGCGCCTTGCCCATTAGCCTCAGGACGCCGCCCGCGTGCGCCTCGGACGTGGACCGCAGCGGGCTGTCGAGTGAAAGCGCGAGCTTCATGCCCGCCGGATCGGACGTTGTCAGCCGCACCATAATCACCCTGTCCGGCGCCGAGGCGAACGCTTCGCGCACATACTCGGCGCGGCCGACGCGGTAGCTCACGCGCGAAATCGCCGCATCGAGATCGAGCTCGCGCCGGTAATCCTGCGCAGGTCCGGCGTGCTCCATTTTAATGTGCAGGTTTGCCAGCGGCAGATACGACTCGTTGTACGGCCCCTGCATCTGCCGGCACTCGCGATCGGCGCCCACGTAGTCTTCCTGTTCGAGCACCAGCCGCCGCACCTCGGCGAGATGCTGCTTGGCCCCTGGATTATTCCATTCGCGCGGGCCGCCCGACCACAACGTGTCCTCGTTCAATTGCAGCCGCTCAGATTCCACGCCGCCGAAGACCATGGCGCCCAGGCGGCCATTGCCGATGGGCAGAGCGTCGGTCCATGTCTCCGCGGGCTGCCGGTACCAGAGGATGACATCGCTTGGCCGCGCCTGCGCCAAGGCTTCGGACGCCAAGGCCGCCGCGGAAACCCCAGCGACAAACTCGCGGCGCGTGATTTTATTCTTCCGCATCTTTCTTCGGCTTCCAGTTTACTCAACTAGTTCTCCGGCCGCGAGATTCGGTGCTGCCAGGGCTGCCAGGGAAACCGCTTGCAGACGCGCCGGCACACAGAGCCACGACCGTAAGGGAGTGGTGGTTGTCAAAAGCGTAAAACTTCGCGGTCGCAATACAAGCCCACAAGCCGGGCGCGTTTAGCGCAGCTCACCTGGCTGGCGCGACTTCTTGCAGATAGCACGCGCGCAATCCACTGGCGAGGTGAGACCCGCCCGATGAGGCGGCCAACGCCACTGGCTGGTTTGTCGTCACTTTGCGATTACCCGGAAAAATCCGTCGCGACTGCCGCCGCCGTATCCGCCCTGCGTGGCTCAAGGACAGCCGCTTAGGCCGCCCATGGAATTGGGCGTCTCATCGCGCTGCGCCTATGGGCACGGTTCCGTGACGGCCGCGCAGGTCGGGGGTGGTGGACGGGTCGGTTAACACTAGAAAACATCCGTCGCTATTGCCGCCGCCATATCCGCCCTGCTGGGCGTTGCTCGCCGTCGGGAACTCGCCACCGGTCCAGCCGGCCACGTAGGCCGTGAAATTCGAATCCACTGCGACGGCCATGCCGGAATTCACTGTGGCCCCTCCAATGAATGTCGAATACTGCAAAGCGCTCGGTCCCGCCACGTGGGGCTGCAGCTTCGTCACAAAGATGTCGATGCCCTGTCCCCACGACGGTTGCGGCGCGTTTTGGGTGACCGGAAAATCCGGCGAAAGCGTATATCCGGTCAGGTAAATAAACCCGGCCGAATCCACCGCCACGGCGTTCGCTACTTCGCCGTCCGATCCGCCCAAGAATGTCGAATAATTCAGGAATGACGTCGGCGTGAACGCATTCATCACCGCCAGGAAAGCGTCTCCGCCGCCGCCGTAAGAGGGCTGCGCCGCATCCGCCGTCACCGGAAAGTTGGGGGAGAGCGTGTAGCCCGTCACCACCAGGTTGCCCGCGTTATCGAGAGTCATCCCGCGCACCATGTCGTTCGCCGAGCCGCCAATGTAGGTGGAGTAGATCAGCGAAGCTACCCCCGTCTGCGTAGTGTCGAACAGCGCGATGGCTACGTCGTACCCGCCCGAATTGTTGGGGTTGTATGAGTATCCGGCAAGTGGAAACATTAAGCCGTCAGTCGAAATTCCCACGTAAACCTGGCCATTCGGCAGCAGCACCATGGCCCGGCCATCGTCGTCGAACTCGCCGCCCAGGTAGCTGGAGTACAGCGGCGCCGTCGAGTAGTTTTCACTGATTTCCGTCAGGAACGCATCCGAGGGCCCGTACAGATTGATCGCATAGCCGCTGGCCGTCACCGGGAAATCGCTCGACGCCGTGGTGCCCGCCACGTAAATGTTCCCGCTGCTGTCCACGCCGATGGCGTTGCCTGAATTGGCTCCGGTCTGCCCGCCCAGGAAAGTGGAATATATCAGCGACACGCCGCCGTATTGCGAAGGGTCGATCACCGCAATGAATGCTTCCGTGACTACGTCCGGTCCCAGGGTCTGCAGCGAGTTGCCCGCCATCGGAAAATCCGTCGACGTCGTGGTTCCGGTCATGTACGCCACGCCGTTCGCGTCCACTGCCACCGCCAGCGGGATATCGTCGCTGCTCCCGCCCAGGTAGCTGAAGTAAATGAGTTGATCTGCGCCCGCCTGCGTGGTGTCCACAATCGCCAGGAAAATATCGACCAGCCCGAAGTTGTCGTTGTCATACGCGCCGTTGATCGCCTGGATATCCTGCGTGGCGGTCTGGCCCACCATGTACAAGTGTCCGTTGGGAGCCAGGTGAACCGCGTTGATCTGGTCTTGCTCGGTTCCGCCCAGATAAGTGGAGTAAGCCAGAATCGGGTCGATCACCAGCTTGCGGCGCTTGTCGTAGCCATCCACTTTCAGCCCCACCGTATTGCCGCCGAGCAGCACATAGCGTCCGCCGATTGCGCGGCGTCCCCCGGAACTATCCTGATAAATCAACGGCGCCTTCTGCGTCATGCGCCCGCTCGGACTCTCCATAACCAAGTCGCCGTCGCGCGTAACGCGCAGGCGGCCCGCTCCGCTGAAACGCATGCGGATCGCGCCCGGATCGGCGCCCGGCGCCAGCACGAAATCGTATTCCAATTGGTCGTGGATGCCGTAGTAAATCACGTCGACGCCCGGATATGCCTGCCGGTACTCGACGCGTGCGTAGTTAGGCACATCCGTGTGCCAGTTCGCGCGCGCGCCAATCATGTAATTCGTGCGGACCTTCAACGGGTCCAAACCCTCCATGACCGGCTGACGGTTGCTATTCACCAAAGAGATATCGATAGCCTGCGAGCGGCCGAACCTTAACGATGGACCTTGCGCGGTGAGCAACAGATCGTAC
Organism: Bryobacteraceae bacterium; assembly: GCA_049522755.1. Lineage (GTDB taxonomy): Bacteria > Acidobacteriota > Terriglobia > Bryobacterales > Bryobacteraceae > PALSA-243. The sequence continues at coordinate 10,275 of JBEKNN010000224.1, forward strand.
CCGCCGCCGCGCGCCGCGAACTGCACCGACGGGCCCCATTGACCGCGATTCGCTTCAAAGCGTAGCGGCAACCGGGAGAGGGCCGCTTGCCCCTGCGCCAGGCCCGCATCCGGCGGAGCCGCGGTTAAGACGGACAGGGGGCCGGAAACGGCGCACGCAAACACTGCAAATAAGGACACACTTCGCATAGGAAAACTCTATTAGAGCACGCGTTCAGGCCCGGAAATACTGGGCCTGCCCTTCACAGGCGATCCCATCCGGCTACACTGAAGAGAGTGCTCACCGACCTCGTCCAAATCCGCCTGCTGGGCGAGAAGAAACGCGATGAAAACCTGCGTTTCCGGCGCTACATGAAATCGCATGACCATTCCGACCGTATCCTGAGGCGCATCGCCGAAGAAATCGAAGAACAAATCGATTGCACGGCATGTGCCAACTGCTGCCGGGTGGCTACCGCTATCGTCACCGAGCGCGACGCCGAGCGCCTGGCGCGCCACCTGCGCATTCCGCTGGCGCGGTTCCAGGCGGATTACACCGTGGAGAGCGAAGACGAGGGCCGCATCCTCCGGCAGACGAAGGAATCCGGCTGCGTTTTCCTTTCCGGCAACGAATGCACGGTGTACGACGCCCGCCCGGACGCCTGCCAGCGCTTCCCGCACGTAGTCCGCGGCAACGGCTCAATCGCCAGCCGCATGTGGGAGTTTGTGGACCGCGCCTGCTACTGCCCGATCGTTTATAACTCGCTCGAAGCGTTCAAGCGTGAGATGGGTTACCGGAACCACGCATAAAGCCGCGGCCGCGCGCATGTAGGCGCTTTACCAGCGCGCAAGCCATGGGCTTGGCCATGGGTCCGCGGCGCTAGCGAACCTGTAAAGCCTTCTCAATACTCGCGATGTTCTGCTTGGAGTACTTAGCCTCATCCATGTCCGGATTGATGGCCACCACCTGCTCAAAATGCTTCAGCGCCGGGTCCAGATCGCCCGTCTCGTTCCCCGCGACTGCCTTGTGCAAGTAGGAGAGCGCCAGCGCGTAATGCGCGTACGGGTCCTTATCGTCGTAAGTCAGCGCCTTGACACAGTAACCAATAGCCGAATCGAAGTTATTCAGCTTCCGCTCGCAGTCGCAGACTCCGAAGTAAGCCAGGCTCCGCAGATCTTTCCAGATATCCTGCTCGGCGGCCCGTTTCTTTTTTCCCAGACCGATCAGCGACCCGAGCACATAGTAATTCAACTGGCCGGCCAACTTACTGTTGAAATCGCTCAGGCGCAGGTACGCCCCGTATTCGGTCTCAGCGGCTGGATATTGCCCGCTCAACCGCAGGCTGTCCGCCATCCACAAATGCGGCTCGGCGCTTTTGGGCGCAATCTGAATGGCCTGGCGGGCGGCCTCGATGGATTGCGGATACAGTTCCTTGAAGCGGTCAGCCTGCGCCAGCATCGTGAGCGCCACGGCGTGTTTGGGCTGGCGCGTCAATACCGTATTGATCTGCCGGATTGCCTCGTCCACACCGCCCGTATCGAGTAGCATGCCGGCGTAATCGGCGCGGGCTTCCAGGTAGTCCGGGTCGATCTCGATCGCCTTCTTGTAATATTCCGCGGCCTTGTCTTCCTCGAACAGCGCGTTGTAAGTCAGACCCAGATAATAGGCCGCCTGACTATAAGTCGGATCCATTTTGAACGCCTGCTCGAAAAGATCGGCCGCCTTCTTATAGTTCTGCTCGAAACCTTTCTGATAGTATTGAATTCCCTTATCGAGCAGATCCGTCGCCGCCTTATCCCGATGCCGTGGAATCAGGATTTTGAACGATACGGTGGAATCTTCCCCGGGAATTACCGGCTGTTGCCGCGGACCGTCCGGCTCATAGCCCATCCGCACGCCTTTAACCGTATGCGCGCCTGGCTGCAGGCCGGGAACACTGAGCGGTTTGCCCTTCGAAACCGTCCCGACGGATTTGCCATCGAGAAATACTTCCACGTCGTCCATGTTCGATTCGAATACCAGCCCCCCGAACTTCGGATCGGGAGCTGTGGCCGGCGGAGCATTGGCAGGCAGGAATGCCAGCAGCATATCCGGATCGTAGTTAGTGCGGTCGGACGTCGGGTTCTGCTGCCCCTTGGTCGCGTCGCGTACCTGTGTGTGAACGTATTCGGAAAGCTCGTCGGCCGTCACAACCCCGTCGCGCGGCGACGAATCGGCCTCGCCTTCGAGTCCCTTCACAACATAGTAAGTAAAGATGCCGTGTCCGCCTTCCAGGTCGGGACTCTCGAACGACCGCTCGCTGGCGCGGCTGGCCGTCAGCGAAAAGAGCGACTTATCCAAACCGGCCAACTTGCCGTTCAAAGCTTCCGTATCCGTCGGGCTGATGGCGCCGCTGTGACAGGCGTCGGTTAGCAGAATTTTCGACTTGGCTTGAATCTTGGAACCAATCGTGACGCTCAGCTCATCCATGGGATAACCCGTCGCGGCGATGTTATTCAGATCGAGGTCGAACGGCGCCAGATAGCCATGGCCCTGATAGATCAATCCGTGGCCGGCGAAATAAATCAAAACGCGGTCGCCCTCTTTCGCCACAGATGGCAGCCACTCGCCGATTTCGTGGCGCACGGCGGCGAGCGTCGCCTTCGCGCCGGTGAGCACATGCACGTTTTCCTGCTTGAAATTACCGCCTTCCGGACTGATCAGGATAGTGTAGATAGATTGCGCGTCACGCTCAGGGAACTGAAGCTGCCACTTCTCCGGCAACTTCTGGTAATTCGAAATCCCCACGATTACTGCGTAGCTTCGCGGAATGCCGCCTTTGGGCAGCGGCGCTGGCTCACCGCCGATCTTCTCGATCTTGAGGTCGCGCTGCTGCTGAGCAGACGGCTGCTTCGGCGGAGCCTGCTGCTGCGCAAGGGCGCATGCCACGGTGGCCGCGCATATAAAAGCAATTCGCATTCGAACCATACTTATCACCGATGCGCCAGGCGGAATTCGTAGATCACCGGACCCGTCAAAGGCGCCGTGGAGGCAACTACGGCAGTCTCTTTCTGTTGCATAAAGAGCAGATCGCGCTGGCTGGATTCGGCCGCGCCCGCCAGATTTTGCGGCAACTCTTCGCCGCGCGGAACCATCTTTAATCCCGCCGCATGGTCCACGCAATCGCCGCGCGCGCGCAGTACCGAATCGTCGCAACGCGGAATGAGCGTGGGCGGCTTCACCGTCAGATCGGGCGGCGGCGCGCCGAAACGCGGCGGCGCGTCCGTCAACCGCCCCGGGGTCACCAGCCAGTAAACTACCTCGAACCCAGCGGGGCCGGCGATGCGGAACGCGGTCGAAGTCGCCGGCACCTGGTACTGTTGATTCGCGGTAACGCGATTCTCCTGGCCGGTCTCGATACGTGGAAATAACTGCTCGTATTTGCCGGACGTGCTCTGGTTCATCACATAGAGAAAGCCATCGAAGTTGGTGCGGAATTTGAAGCGTACGCGGTCGCCTTGCGCCAGCACCAGCGCGGGGTCCACCGCGTGCCAATCGCTGCCGTCGAGGCGCTCGAGCACGATTTCCATGCGATGCGCGCCCTCCGTCATGGTCTGCGACTGCGGAAGCGCCAGCCCGGCGAACACGGAGGCGGCCGCGATCATGCGCACGCTCACTGATGCACCAGATCTCACTGATGCACCAGGTGAAGGTCGGCGACCAAGGCAGAATCCGGGCTGCCCGTTGGATTCACCACGTAGACGGCTTTCTCCTGAGTGTCCGCGTGCGCATCGTCGCCCACCCGCTCGATCACCAGATCGCGCGCGTACGCCTGATGCAGGCGCCCCACTGCGGAATCGTCGATGGAGGCGCGCAGTACATGAGCCTGCCGGTCGTCTTTCGGAGTCGGTTGAGAGACAGGCGCCGACTTTGTCTGGCCGCCCTGCAGGGTGTAGACCAGTTGCTCGAAATCGGGCTTAGGGTCGCGCGAAAATATAATGAATACTTTCTCCCCGCCCGCCTGCTGATCGAAAACATAGCGATATCCGGACGGGAACGTGTAAGTGTGGAAACCCTCCACGTGGTTGTTTCCGCCCTCGATCTCCGCCGTGGGAAACATCGGCATCCACGTTCCGCTGGACCCCTGGTTGACTATATACAGGTAGCCCGGACTGTTGGTTTCAATACTGAACTGAATCTTGTCGCCCGCATGGAACACGGAACTGGGCGCGACTGGCGTCATGGCGTCGCCGGAGAGTTTCAGGATAGTGTATTTAAGACCCAGCGCAGTTCCCGATGCGGGGGGCGGCGCGGTAGTACGCGTGCCATCCGAAACCGCGACAATTTTGCCGCTGCCGTCGGGGGTGCTGGGCGGCGTTGCCGGCGAAGCCCCGGAGGGAGGCTGCGTGCTCGATGCCTGTTGAGTCGCCGGCGCCGGCGCCGCGGGCTTCCGTTTGGCCACAATCTTGGATGTATCCTTTTTGGCCGCGGGATCCGGAGCGCCCGAGTTGTAGAACAGCTCGCGCGCGGTCATTTCCGGGCGCTTGGTTTCCTGCGCGGATACGGAAGCAACCCCGGCTGCGGCGCAAAGCGTGAAGAAAAAACGAAAGGAGTGAGACATTACGACGGTTTCGGCTCCCGGCCGATCCTCCTTCCGTCTAGATTAGCACTCAGGCTTCGCGCCGTCCCGAGTGTCCGCGAAATGCAGTACCATGCGCCCCTGTGTCGTATCGCACCGTGGCCTCCGGAATGCACCTCACCAGATCGACATGATGATCGCTCGGGTTCTGGTGTCTTTGGTTTGCGGCTCAGTTGGGTTTGCGCAAAACAGCGGGGCAG
>JBEKNN010000225.1:0-14860 GCA_049522755.1 Bryobacteraceae bacterium
GCGTGGATGCCGTCAGCGTCTTCACCACCGCCAGGAAGAAAATCAGATGCACCGCCGCCTCCACCAGCGTCCGCGAGAGGGCGAAGTAATCGGCGAGGAAGAAAGCGGAGTAGGCGATGCAAGCCAGGGTAATGGCGCGGTCCGAAATCCGCAGCGGCACAAAGCCGGCCAGAACCAGCGCTCGCAGCAGCAGCCCGCCGGCCGTGAGCGCGATAGTGGGCGTATCGAGATAGCCCGACCCCGCCACGGCCAGATAGCCGCTGGCGACAAGGCCCAGCAGAGAGAATCCGAAGAAACGCTCGATGGACAGCGTAGCGGCAGCGTCCTGAGGCGCCATGTACTTATTCTAGCGGCTCTCCACTTTCACCACGAAGTAAGTGACGTGATGGCCGGCGTCCAGCAGCATCTGGTGCGGCGTATTGGCCGGAATGTGGACGATGTCGCCCACCGACACGCGGCGCCGCTCACCGCCGGTAACCTCCGTTCCACGGACCTCGCCGGGGCCGGTGGTGTGGCCATCGGTAATTGCGCCGCCCACCACTACGGTGGCGTCGCCCGACTGAATCACGAACAGGTCGGACATTTTCTCGTGCAGCTCGGCGGCGCCGGAGGCTTCGCGGTGGGCCAACATGGTGTTGTAGCGGCCGTAATCGGCGAGCGTTTCGGTGGCGAGCTTCTGCGCGTTCATCTTGGTTGCGAGCTGTACGCCGCGCGCTTTGAGATCGGATGCTTTCCAAACGGTGAAGCCTTGAGGGTCTCCGGCAGCCATAAGAAGCATCATAAACGGAAATGCAAGGAGCGTTTTTTTCATAGCTGGTATTTATCGTCGCAGATCGAAGCTCCGTTTCGACGCAGAGACGCCGAGACGCAGAGATCGGCGCTGAGAGGAGAAGGGTTAATCTCTGTCCGTCTTCTCTGCGTGGCCTCTGCGTCTCAGCGTCTCAGCGTCGAAACACGATCTCGACCTTTCCCCACCCCCGGATATACTGGTCAATGGCAAACGCATGACATTCCCGAAGCCTGCGCTGCCGGCCGCTATGGCCCCTCGCGAGGCGCCTTTGTGGACGGGGTACGCGACGCTCGTCCTGATCGCGGTCGCCGTTTATGCGAACAGCCTCGCGAACGGCTTCATCACCGACGACAAGCTCCAACTTTTGGGCAATCCGCTGGTGACCGACATTCATAAATTGCCGCACGTGTTCGGATCGGGCGTGTGGAGTTTCCTGGGGTATCGAGGCAATTATTACCGGCCGGTGCAGTTCGTGCTTTACGCCCTTCTGTATTGGGTCTTCGGTCCGCACGCCTTGGGGTTCCACTGTTTCATGGTAGTGCTGCATGCCGCCAATACGGCGCTGGTCTATGCTCTCGCCCTGCGCCTGCTAAACCAATCGACGCCCGCCGCGTGGATCTCGGCAGCCGTTTTTGCAGTGCACCCGATCCACACCGAGGCGGTGGATTGGATCGCCGCGCTGCCGGACGTGCTGCTCACCACGCTGTCACTCGCCGGGCTGCTGGCATTCGTCCGGCAAAATGGCTTGCCGAATCGGCTCCAGGCCGCGGGACACTGCGGTTTATACTTGCTGGCGTTGCTCACCAAAGAGACCGGCGTCATGCTGCTGCCGTTATATGTCGGCTATCAGTGGATCGTACAAAGGTGGATCGTGCAAGGGAAGTCCGCCGCCGCGATGAGCGGCCCACTGAGGCGCCGCAATGCCCGGTTGTACGCGGGAATGGCGGCGGCCCTCGCGATCTACCTGGTATTGCGCGTCCACGCGCTGGGCGCTCTGGCGCCGGCGCAGCAGGCGTTTCTGCATCTGACCCCCGCGGCGTTCGCGATGAGCGCGGCTGTGATCGCCGCGAGTTACCTCGGCGGCCTGGTCTGGCCAGCCGGTCTGAATTTCTTCCACATCTTCCATGCGACCAGCCAGGCGACTCCGCAACTTGTCTTCGCGCTGGCGGCGCTGGCGGCGGCCGCCTGGGTTGCTCTTCGGATGCGCGCGCGCCAGCCGATGGTCTCGTACAGCATCTTTTGGATCGCGCTGACCATCGCTCCGGTTCTGAATTTAGCGGGCGTCGGCCAGAATGTTTTTGCCGAGCGCTACCTCTATCTGCCTTCGGTAGGATTCGTCTGGCTCGCGGGCATGGCTTGGGCGTGGCTCCGAACCACGGCGCCGCCGGTGGCGTGGCCGGCGGCGGCGGCGATCTTGCTGGCATGCTCGGTGGAGGGGTTGATGCGCAATGCGGATTGGAAAGACGATTACACCCTGCTCCAGGCGACGCTGAAACAATCCCCGAAATCGGGCTACCTGCACAACCTGATGGCCGGCGTTTGGATTGAGCGCGACCAGTTTCGCCGCGCGCTGGACGAGCAGACGCTGGCGGTGCGCTACGAGCCCCGCTCCGTCACCTTTCGCAAAAACCTTGGCAATATCCTGCTGGGTATGGACGCAGCCGCGGCCGCACGCGAATTTGAGACGGTCACCCAGTTGCAGCCTTCGCTCGCGGAAGGCCACCTGGATCTTGGCTTGGCGTATCAGACTCTGGGCGATTCCGAGCGCGCCGCCGCTGAATATGAGCGCGCTCTCGCCCTCGCGCCGGACTACCTCGATGCGCTGCTGGCGTTGGCCCAGCTCGATCGAACCGCCGGCAAAACCGAAGAATCTCAGGCCCTGTTCCGGCGCGCGGAGGCTATTCGGCGCAGGCTCACGGACAACGCGGGCGCTACCTTCCCATCCAGCCGCCGTCCACAGTGACCACGCTTCCGCTGACGTAATCCGACGCGGACGAAGCCAGATAGACCACCGCGCCGGCGAGATCTTCGGGGCTGCCCCACCGTCCCGCGGGAATACGCGACAGTATGGCTGGGTTGCGCACGGGGTCGTCGCGCAGCGCAGTGGTGACATCGGTTGCAATATACCCGGGCGCAATCGCATTCACCTGCACGTTGCGGCCGGCCCATTCGTTCGCCAGCGCTTTGGTCAATTGCGCAACGCCGCCTTTCGCGGCTGCGTAGGCCGGTACCGTGATGCCGCCCTGAAAGCTGAGCAGCGAAGCGGTGAAAATAATCTTGCCCGACCCGCGCTCGAGCATGTCGCGGCCGAATTCGCGCGCCAGAATCCACTGCGCGTTGAGATCGATCTCGATGGTCCGGTCCCAATATTCGTCCGGGAAATCGGCGGCGGCCGTGCGCAGAATCGTGCCGGCGTTGTTGACCAGGATATCGATCGGCGCGCATTCCCGTTTCACCTTTTCGATGAAGGCGTAGACAGCGGCGCGGTCGGCGAGGTCGCAGGCGTAGCCCCAAAACTTGCGCCCCAGCGAGCCGACCTTCCTGGCCACCTCGCTTCCCTCGGGTTCCAGAGTGGCGCTGGCGCCCACGATATCGGCGCCGGCTTCGGCGAGCGCGGCCGCCATTGCCAGGCCGATGCCGCGGCGGGCGCCGGTCACGAGCGCAGTCTTCCCGTTGAGGCGAAATCGGTCGAGAATCATACGGTGTCAGTCGTAGGGCGGACCCCCTGGTCCGCGCGGGTCCCCCCGGACCCGCTCTTCGCCCGACGAAATCGCTCCCATGCGATCCCCCAAGAAGCCGACGAGGGCGTCGGCTGCGGACCAGGGGGTCCGCCCTATTATTTGTGGAGAAGCAGGTGGCATTAGCGGCGTTAACCTAAGCGGACGGCTTCGGCGATCTGCGCGCACACCGATTTCAACTCCGGCGCCAGCGAGCGCGTGCGGTTCATATCCATGCGAAACAGCGGGCTCGAAATGCTCACCGCCCCCAGGACGCGGCCGTCCGGAGTATGGACAGGCGCGCCGATGCAGCGGCCGTCCAGCTCGTTCTCTTCGTTGTCGATGGCATAGCCCTGCTTGCGCACGCGATCGATTTCGGCCATCAACTCGGCCTTGCCGACCAGCGTATTCGGCGTAAGCCGCGGCATTCCCTTGACGCGGAGCAGGCGGAGCAAATCTTTGTCCGGCAGCCCCGCCAGGAAACATTTTCCGAGCGCGGTGGAGTGCAGATAGCGGCGGTTACCGATCTTCGACGACATGCGCACGCCGAGCGGGCTTTCCACGGTGTTGATCACTACTACTTCACCGGCGTTGAGTATGCCCAGGTTGACCGTTTCCTTGTGAGCGTCCACCAGCTTCTGAAGGAACGGCTGCGCGGCGCGGCTGAGGATCTGTTCGATGGAATCCTGGCGCTGCAAATCGAACATCTTCGTGGCGAGCCGGTAACCGCCATCCTGGCCGCGGTCCAGGTAGCCGCGCTTTTCGAGAGTGCTGACGATGCGGTAAACGGTTGCCTTGGGAAGCTCGACTGCGCGGGTGAGATCGGCCAGCGTGTAGCCGGAGTCGCGCGATTTGACGATTTCCAGAACGTCCAGCGTCTTGTGGAGCACGAGGACGCCGGAGGTTCCCCGTTCAACGGCTGGTTTCATGCTGTCTCACACCTGGTGTTTTCACACATGGTGTTTCACATTGTAAACCACCTTGTGAGTGTACGGGTGCAGCCATCGGCTATCCTTAGTCAGCAGCCTTTTTGATATCGGTTTGCGTCTTGTCCCGTAGCCGCCCGCGGCCTTACCTTGGGACTGTTGCATAATTTCACGCTCACGGACCTCGCTGCCAGTATCGCGGCGGTGTGCCTGTTTCCGCTGTTCGTGCTGATTCCCGGCTACGCCGTGGCGTGGCTACTCGACCTTTTCGACTTTCGTCGCAGGACCTGGCTGTTCCGCGCGGCGCTGAGCCTAACGCTCTCCATCGCGATCGCTCCGATTTTGAGCTACCTGGCGGGACGCTATCTCTCGATGACGGCGGTCTGGGGGATGTACGCAGCCGCGTGGGTGTATGTGGCTGTCGTTTTGCTGAGAAGCGTTGCGCTGAGAGGTACGAAAGAGCCCGCGCCGCGGTCGCCCGACGGAGCATGGCGCATGGCTGTGGTGATTCTTTCCATCTGGGGCGCGTTGGCGCTGTTCTCGCTGGTCGATCTCCAGCTTGGCGGCAAGTTGTATTACAGCACCACGGCTTTCGATTTCTCGGTGCGGACGCAATTCATCCATGCCATCAGCTCCACGGGAATTCCTCCGGCGAATCCGTTCTTCTTCCCCGGCCACGCCCAGCCGCTGCGCTACCACTACTTCTGGCTGATTCTGTGCAGCATGGTGGATGTAGCCGGCGGCGCGTTCGTGGGTGCGCGCCACGCATGGATCGGCGGCGCGTTCTGGTGCGGCGCCGGACTCATGGCGCTGGTCGCATTGTTTTTCCGCCTCATCGCCTATCGCGGGCCGGAGACATTCCGGCGGCGCACGCTGGTGGGCATCCTGCTGTTGGGCGTCACCGGCCTCAATATTCTGCCCAACGCTTTGCTATGGGTGGCCTATTCGATGGGAATTACCGGGTTCATCCCAGCCTCGCTGGAATTTTGGAATGAGCAAGTGGACGGCTTCACCTTTACGGCGCTGTGGGAGGCCCACTATCTGGCGGCGCTGATCGCATGCCTGATGGCTTTCCTGCTTTTGTGGGAGGCGCCTCGCCATACCGGCGCGGCCCGGTGGAAGTATGCAGCCGTGGGTGGAATCGCGCTGGCTTCGTCCGTGGGCGCATCCATCTATATAGTGTTCGTGTTCGGAGCCTTTCTGCTGCTGTGGACCGTAGTCACGATTGCGAAGAAATGGCGCGCCGAGACGGCAACGCTGATCGCGGCGGGCGCTCTCTGCGTAGTATTGGCCTTGCCGTATCTGGCGAGCATGACTGCTGGCTCAGGTCCAGGCGCGGGCGTAGGCGGGTTCCCCATCGCATTCCGGGTACGCCGCTTCTTCCCGGTGGACGTCATACTTGCCTCGCAGGGGCGCGACCAGGCGTGGCAACTTGCCTTAGCGAATGGCGCGACGCTGCCGCTGAATTACCTGCTCGAGCTGGGGTTTTTCCTGGCTGCGGGCCTGCTCTGGTGGCGGCGCCGCCGGGCGCGCCGCGAGCCTCTTACGCGCGCGGAACTGGCGATCGCGCTAATGATCGCCACCAGTGTGGCAATTTGTAGCTGCCTGTGTTCCACCCCCGCCGGCAACAACGATTTGGGATGGCGGGGAATGCTGGTGGCGCAGTTCGGGCTGCTGCTCTGGTCGGTGGACGTACTCACGGACCGGCGCTACAAGCGCAGCATGGTGTTGGCCGTGATGCTAGCTCTCGGCGCCGCCGGAACGGTGTGCGACGTTTTCCTGCTCCGCCTGTATCCCGTGCTGGCGGATCGAGGCGCGCTGCCTGAACTGGGTTGGATGTCGCCAGACCATAAGCTGGGCGAGCGGAACTACGCGGTTCGAGAAGCCTACGAGTGGGCGGACAGGCATACGCCCGCCGGCGCCATCGTGCAATTCAGCCCGCAGTTTGCCTATCAGGACACGCCGGGTTTCCTGTACTCCAACCGGCAGATCGCCGCCGCCGATCAGGGGTGCCTCGGGGGATTTGGCGGCGATGCGTCGTTGTGCGCTCCGCTGGTAGCCGCCGCAGATCTGCTATTTCCCGAAGGCGGCCAACTGGCATCCGAGAGTTCCGCTGCCTGCGAAAAACTTGGCGCCGACATCCTGATTGCCAAGGATACGGATTTCGTATGGTCGGTCCACGATAGCTGGGTTTGGCGGGAAAAGCCGCTCTATGCGAATCGGCTGGTGCGGGTGTTTGGGTGCCGGAACGCAACCGGGCAGTCCGCTAATCGATAGCCCGAAAAGTATGGATTTGGCCCGGCTAACAGTAATCCTGTTCACAAATCAATGGCGCACGCACTCGTGCGTGCAGCGTTCACACTTGTGTGAACGCACGCCGAATCGGAGGCGTCAAGTGAACAGTTGAAGACGGCCGGGTTGCCGTCGTTCGTGACAGTAAACGAAAGACTTACACGTTTGTTTACTGAAGAGTGTTGAAAGGCCTAATAGGGGCGTTGGACCACGTGACGCATCGGCGTAGGGAAGCGCACTGCAGCGTCCGGACGGTCGGCCTGACGGTCTGCCGGACGGTCGAGCACCAGCGAGCGCAGGCCAGGCATGGCGCTGGGGACGCGCGAGCTTTTTTCCGGTAGTTGGCCGGTAGTGAGATTCTTGAGTCCGAACAGGGCCAGCTCGAAGCGGTCTTTAACGCCCACCTTCTGGAACAGCCGCGAAAGGTAGACCTTGACCGTGCCTTCGGAAATCATCAACGTGGTGGCGATCTCCTTATTCTTCAAACCCTGCGAGAGCAGGCTCACCAGTTGGCCTTCGCGCTGCGTCAGCGCCACGCGCCGCGCGCACAGGAAGCTGTCGGTGAGCGCCTTTTCGAACCAGAGCTCGCCGGCTTGCACCTTCTGCAGGCACTTTACCTGGAGATCGGTCGGCAAAGTCTTGCGGAGAATGCCGCGGACTCCGAGGCCCATCGCCTGGAACGCCAACTCGGTGGATATGGAGTTCACCCAGAGCACGATCTTGCAGTTCATCATAGCGTTCTTCATTTCGCTCAGAACGGCGAAGGTGATCTCAGGCGTGAGGTCCATCAGGATGAGATCGGGCGCGCCGGCGGTCATCTGCTCCATCAGGCAAGCCACCGTACCGCACGTCGGCAGCAAATCGAAGGTCTCGGCCTGCCGCAGCACCGATTCGAGTCCCTTCGCCAGGATGGGCTCGTCGCTATAAAGTAGGATTCGCGTCATTATTCTTAACCTTTCCGGAAAACCGCCGCCCCGTTGTAGGCGGAAATTGATTTGAGGTATTTACTGGATAAACGTATTGTTTTTCTCTTATTATTATGTAGGTATTTACTTTGGTTGTCAAGAAAAATACCATTACTTTCAGCCAGTTTTGCGTTATAGTTTGGATGCTGATTCGCCCATTAATCGATAAGCTATTCTTTATAAACCACTTATAATTCTAGCCCGGCATTCGTTATTTTTGCAATATAATCCATAATTCCGAAATTTACCTACTATTAACGTTGCCGGGAGTATCCGGATATTGCGGTAAGCGTTCCCCACATAATAAACCTGCATGAATCCCATCGAGTTGGACTCGAATCGGCAAACCGTCTGGTAAGCGAGCCGCTGAGGAGAATTCGATCTCAAATATTTTGCGCCGCGGTCGATATGAATCCTGGAGGTATTCGTCAATGGCGTCGGCGCCGCTGATTTTCAGCCGCCTTACCAATCTGGTTTATAGTCTCGCGGGCGCCGGAGCGCTTCAGTTTGCGGCGCCGCACGACCAGTCAGTTTCCCAGCCGGTCATGATGCCCGGGGTTCTCTTTTCCTAATAACCTTTGCATACACCAGCCTGTAGCCCATTTACTGTATTGTTCGGAGCACCCCGCGGGAGGTACCTTTCCTATGTCGAAACAAAGCAGATGAGACAGGTTAACAGACGCGCGAGCCACCGGGTGGAGATCAAGCTGTACTGCTACGTAACGTCTCCAGCCATCTGGACGCGCGGCGCCATGCACATCGAAAACATCAGCCGCAGCGGCCTGCTGGTGGCATGGCGTAGCGATACGGGCGCGATCCCGCCGCCAGCCGTTGGTCAGATCCTCACTGTTGAAGTCGAATTGCCGGCCAATCACGGTTTTGCGCCGAAGTGCATCCACTGTCAGGGCGCCGTAGCGCGCATATCTATTGAAGACCAGGACTGTCCGCGCGTCGCCGTGCGCCTTAATTATATGGACTTCCGGTCGTTCCCCGACCTCGCCGGCATACAAGCAGCCTCGCAGGCGGCGGCAAATTCCTGGATGGCATGACGGAAATGCAAGCAAATAACTCCAAACTCGCCATTAGATTTCTGCCTTCCATGCTGGATTTCGCATTTCTGATGCCAATTGTGTTTATTTTCAGCCAGTTGGGTGGAATGCAACAGGTTCTCGCCGATGGCGACACCGGCTGGCATATCCGCGCCGGCGAATGGATTGCCGCCCATCACGCCGTACCCACGCACGATATTTTTTCGTACTCGAAGCCCGATGCGGTCTGGTATGCATGGGAATGGCTTTCCGATTTATTGTTCGCCGGGTTGAATGCCCACGGCGGAATGGCGGCCGTAGCCCTGGCAGCAATTCTCTTAATTTCGACCGTAATTACGATCTTGTTTCTTTTAGCGCGTCAAAAATCGAATGCGGTTGTCGCCATCGCTCTTACCGCATTGGCGGTCGTACCTTCCTCCATTCACTGGCTGGCCAGGCCGCACCTCTTTACGATGTTCTTCCTGGTGCTGTTCTACGCCGCCCTGGAGCGCGTCCGCGCCGGGCGAACCCGGCTGGCGGGGATTCCTTACCTGGCTATCCTTCCGGCGGCCACCATATTGTGGACCAACCTGCACGGCGGCTTTGTGGCCGGCATCGTGATGGTTTGCGCTTACGGCTGCGGCGAGTTCCTGCAGTTCGCGCTGTCGTCCGACCGGGAAGCGGGCCACGCGGCGCTCACGCGGGGGTTGCGTTACCTGGCTTGCGCCTTCGCTTGTCTGGCGGCCAGCCTGGTCAACCCGTATACGTTCCACCTGCATCAGCATGTGATTGCGTACCTGCGCGATCCCTATTATGCGCTGCACATTTCGGAGTTCTTCTCCCTGAGCTTCCATCACCCCATTGCGATATTCTTCGAAGCCATGCTTCTGCTGGGCGCGGGGGCCGCGTTCCAAAGCTTCAAGAAGGGTAGCTATACGGAAGGAGTGTTGTTGCTGGTTTGGGCGCATGCGGCTTTGCTGTCCACGCGCAATATTCCACTCTTTATGATTATCGCCGTTCCGCCGGTGGCCGCCATGCTGTCCGACTGGCTGGCGGGGGCCCCCGACTTCAACGTGGCCGGCTGGCTGCGTGCGGCAGCGCGAAAATTCAACACGGTGGCCGCGGATTTGACGGAGACCGACAGGATCGGCCGCTTGCATGTGCTCAGCGCGGCCGGCGTGTTGCTGGTGGCTGCGCTGCTCTTCTCTCCGAATCCGCCCAAAAAGTTCCGCGCCGAGTTCGACCCGAAGAACTACCCCGCTTCGGCCGTATCGATGATCGCACGCGATCCCGGGGCTCGCGTCTTCGCCCCCGACCAGTGGGGCGACTACCTCATCTACAAGCTCTATCCGCACACCCGCGTTTTTGTCGACGGCCGAAGCGATTTTTACGGACCCGACTTCGTGCAGAAGTCCGTCGATGCCCTCAACGTTAAATACGGATGGGAGCAGACGCTCGACAAGTTCGGAGTCAACACGATTTTATTGCCCCCCAGCATGCCTCTCGCAGGCGCGCTCAAGGAATGCAGCCGCTGGCGCCTCGTTTACGACGACGGCGTCGCGCTAGTGTTCCGGTCCGCTTCCCGGACCGTGGGCGAACCAGTTTCCGCGGCGAGCGGAACCAGCCGTGATCGAGAGATCACGAAAACTCAGGCCAGCGGTTTAACTACTAAAACCCAATCCACAACTTAGGAGCTAACAACATGACGTTTTTGCGAAACTTTTGGAACGACGAACAGGGACAGGATCTCATCGAGTACACGCTGCTCATGGCTTTTGTCGCACTGGCCTCGGCCGCGCTTTTTATCGGCGCCGGCGCGAGCATCAAGGGTATTTGGCAGTCGACCAACACCCAGCTCTCTTCTGCTGCCGCCAGCGCCGCAGCCAGCTAGCCTTGGCGCGGAGCATGTCTGGCGTAATTCAGCAGTGCCTGGCATGCTCCGCAAACAAAGTCGCGTTACGTTGGCCGACGCTCAGCCGCGGTTTGGCCGGTTTGGCCAACGGAACGCAACATGGATTGCCGGAGGAGCGTCCATGCGAAACCGTTCCCTAACAGCCGCGGCCATTTAGATCGCAGCGGGACCGAGAAGGTAAATGACAAAAAGATTCGTCGGGGTTCTCATCTTCGCGTTTGTAGTAGCGTCGGCGGCCAGCTTGCTGCTGTATCGCTTCCTGGCTTCTTCGCGGCCACAGGCCGCCACAGCGGCGCCGCCAATGGCGCACCTTGTCGTGGCGGCAAAAGATCTCGAAATAGGCAGAGTCCTGAAAGAAGAAGACATCAAGGTAGCCGATTGGCCAGGCGGAGTTCCCGTGGGCGCTGTGGTGAAAGTGGAAGATCTGGTGGGCCGCGGCGTAATCGCTCCTATCTATGAGAAGGAGCCCGTGCTGGAAACGCGCCTTGCGGCGCGCGGGGCCGGCGGCGGTCTGGCTTCCATGATTCCTCCGGGCATGCGGGCGGTGGCCATTCACGTAAGCGAGGTGGCTGGCGTCGCCGGCTTCGTGACGCCTGGGACGCGCGTGGACGTGCTGATCTCGGGCAGCCCCGGCAATAGCACCGTGGGAACGATGACCAAGACCATGCTGCAGAACATGGAAGTGCTGTCCGCCGGCCAGGATTTCAAAAAGGATGCCGAAGGCAAGCCGGTGCTGGTGCAGGTGGTAAATCTGCTGGTGACGCCGGAACAGGCTGAAATGCTCAGTCTGGCCTCCACGCAAACCAGCATTCAGCTCGTGTTGCGCAATCCGCTCGACCACGAAATTGCCAAAACCCCCGGTACGGCCGTCGCGCTGCTCTTCCAGGGCGGCAAACTGCCGGGACCGCCGCAGCCGGCGTTAGCGGCGCCGCGTCCGCGCGCCATAGAGCCGGTGCGCAGGGCGGCCGATCCGCCCCCCAAGAAGGAGCCGCCCTTCGTGATGCAGATCATCAACGGCACGCACAAGACCGACATCACATTTCAAAACGGCGGGGGGGATAAATAGATGCTGCGCATGCGATTGTTTGCGAAAACGTCGATCGTGGCCGCGGGGCTCTGCTGCGTCTTCGGCGGAGCCTCGGGCAGCACCCCGCAGGAAAACGCGCAGAATGCCAAACGGCCGGGCGTCGATGGGAACCTCATCGTCACCGTGGGCATGTCGATGATCATCGACAGCCCCGTCGCCGTAGCCAAGATCTCCATTGCCAATGGCGATTTGGCCGAGGCGGTAGCGGTTAATCCGCAGGAAATCCTGATCAACGGCAAGGCGCCGGGAGAAACTTCGCTGATTGTATGGCAGCAGGGCGGAACCCGCCTCGTCTACGATCTGATCGTGCGCATCAGCACGCAGAAGCTGGATAGCGCGCGCCAACAGATCGCCCGCGATTTTCCGGACGAAGATATCAGCGTCACCTACGATAACGATGCGGCCTTCGTGCGCGGCTCGGTGAAAGACACGTTCGAGGCAGCCCGGATTATGGCGATCGCCGCCACGCTAGGCAAAGCCGTCAACCTGTTACGCGTGAATGTACCGGCGCAAGAGCCGCAGATTCTCCTGAAGGTGAAGTTCGCGGATGTGGATCGAAGCGTCAGCCAGACGATCGGCCTGAACCTGATGTCCCTCGCGGTCAACCAGCCCAGTGCCGGGATCCTTTCCCCCGGGTCGAGCGTCGCTGGAACCGGCACTTTCAACCTTTCCGACGCGCTGAACGTTTTACTGTTCACGAAAAACTTTAACCTTAGCGAAACCATCCAAGCGCTGGAATCAAAAAATCAGCTGCAGATGCTGGCGGAGCCGAACGTGATGGCCACCAACGGCAAGGTGGCAAGCTTCATTTCAGGCGGCCAGTTTCCCGTGCCCTCGGTTCAGGCCGGGGCGAATTCGGGGGCGGTCAGCGTTACTTACGAGCCTTATGGAATTCAACTCAAATTTCTGCCGCAGATTACGGCGCGCGGCACCATCATGCTGGCGGTCACGCCCGAAGTCAGCTCGCTCGATTTCGCCAACGCGGTCACCATCGCGGGCACTACCGTGCCAGGCCTGACCGATCGCAAAATCGATACGGTAGTGGAGTTGGAACCCGGACAAAGCTTCGTGATCGCGGGGCTGCTGGATAACGAAACCACCCGAACGTTGAGCAAGATTCCCGGCCTGGGCGACATCCCACTCCTGGGCAAGCTGTTCCAAAGCCGCTCGATTACGAAGAGCAACACGGAACTGCTGGTGATTGTGACGCCGGAGCTGGTACGGCCCGTCCCGGCGGACCAGAAGCCGCCTGAATTGAAATACACCGACTCCTTCCTGCCCACGAACTCGGGCTTGCCGATGCGCCAGCCGGGAATGGATAAGACCGGGCCGGTGCCGGTGCATCCTCCGTCGCCTACCATGCCGATCGAGCAGCTCATCCTCGAACAGCAGAAACAGCAGCAGCTCGGTGGACCGGCCCCGACCGTAGTCAACTCGCCGCCGGTTATGCCGCCGGCTACCGGTACGGGCGCCGCACCCGCCTCGAGTCCCCTGCCAGGGGCGGGGTCGAAGTAATGTATCCGCTGACGATCGGATTAGCGATCGAGAATCGCGACTTGTGGGATCAAACGCAGGCCTGTCTGGCCGACCTGCCGTTCCGCATCATCGTAGAGCATCAGGATACCGGCGACCTCAGTAATTTCTACGACCGCCTGGAACGCATGCGGCCCGACGTCGTACTGGTGGACATCAGCACCTGGAAGGATTCGCTCGAGGTTCTCTCCGGCGCCATCCGCGGCGCCATCGGCGATCCCATGATCATCGCCATCAATACCAGCGCCAATTCCGACGCGATTCTGGCTTCGATGCGGGCGGGGATCAACGAGTATCTGTACCCGCCGCTGCAGGAGAGCCTGCGGAGGGCGCTCGAAAAACGCTCCGTGGAGCGCAGCCGCCGGCGTGACGGTTCCACCAAGGGCGCCGGCAAGGCGTTCGGATTTTTTTCGGCCAAGGGCGGATGCGGCGCCACGACGTTGGCCTGCCACGTAGCCATGGAGCTGGGCCGGCAAAATCAAAAAGTGCTATTAGCCGACCTGGACCTTGACGCCGGCATGATAGCCTTTATCACCAAGACCAAGGCCACGTATTCCATTCTCGATGCCGTCAACAATCTGCACCGGCTCGATTTGCACTACTGGAAGGCGCTGGTTTCGAACGGCATTCCGGGCGTGGAAATCGTCTCCGCGCCGCTGGCTCTGGCTTCCAAGCAACAGCCGAAGGACGACCAGATACGGCACGTAATCGGATTCGCGCGTCCCAATTACGATTGGACAATCGTCGATTTGGGCCGCAGCTTAAGCCGCATGGCGATGGCGGCGCTCGAAGAGATCGACGAAGCCTGCCTGGTGACCACGCTGGAGGTGCCGGCGCTGCATCAATCGAAGCTGATCATCCAGACTTTGCTCGATAGCGGCTACGGCAAGCAACGCATCCGGCTGATCCTGAACCGCACGCCCAAACGGCTGGACATCACCCCCAGCGAGTTGGAAAAGATGCTCGGCGTTCCCATCTTCTGCATGATTCCGAACGGCTACCCGGAACTCTACGAAGCCTATGCGGAAGGCCGCATGTTAGGCAAGGGGTCCGAGCTCAGTAAACAGATTGTGCGCCTGGCGAACAAGCTCGCGAGCGCGGATGAAGAGAAAGTGGCGAAGAAAAAGT
The DNA here is from genome assembly GCA_049522755.1 of Bryobacteraceae bacterium. GTDB lineage: Bacteria > Acidobacteriota > Terriglobia > Bryobacterales > Bryobacteraceae > PALSA-243. Next base: position 14,379 of record JBEKNN010000225.1, read on the forward strand.
TCGCCTTATTCGGTTAAGAAACGAGATCAAAATGGCTACTCTAAACGCAGTCAACGGCCACGCGGAGAGCAAGGAAACCGGCTGGGTAGGCCGCCTTTTCAACCGCGAAGGCTACACGCCCGAATATCAGGAGCTGAAGTTTACGCTCCATCGCAAACTGCTGGACCGCATCAATCTGGAAGCTTTGTCTTCCATGGCGGGAGATCGCGTCCGCGCGGAAATCCGCGTGGCCGTCGCAAAACTGGTCGACGAAGAAAAAACGCCGCTCAGCCTGGTGGAAAAAGACCGCGTCATCGAGGAAATTCTCGACGAGGTCTTCGGCCTGGGCCCCCTCGAGCCGCTGCTGCAAGACCCCACCATATCGGACATTCTGGTGACCACGCCCAAACTGGTGTACGTGGAAAGGGCCGGCAAGCTTTATCGCACGCCGGTGGAGTTCAAGGACGACGCGCACCTGCTGCGCATTATCGAAAAAGTGGTGT
>JBEKNN010000226.1:0-14823 GCA_049522755.1 Bryobacteraceae bacterium
GGTGGGGACCACTGAACTACTGGATGCTTAGAAATACCCTTCGCGCTTCTTCATCTCCATGGACCCTTCGCGGTCATGGTCGATCACCCGATTTTCGCGCTCGGAGCGCCGGAAGGTAAGCATTTCCTCGACAATCTTGGCTACCGTGTCGGCCTCAGACCGGATGGCCCCGGTACACGGCGTGCATCCCAGGGAGCGCATGCGGCACATCACCATCTCGGCCTTTTCTCCCGGCGCCAGGGGAATGTCGTGCTCGACGGGGATCAGCGTCTCGCCGCGCGCCACCATGAGCCGCGGCTTGGCGAAATACAGCGGCACGATGGGGATCTTTTCCGCCTCGATATAGCGCCACACGTCGAGCTCGGTCCAATTGGACAGCGGGAAGACGCGGATGCTCTCGCCCTTGTCGATGCGGCCGTTGAACAGGTTCCACAGCTCGGGGCGCTGGTTCTTAGGGTCCCATTGCCCGAACACGTCGCGGACCGAGTAGACGCGCTCTTTGGCGCGCGATTTCTCCTCGTCGCGGCGAGCCCCGCCGAAGGCCGCGTCGAAACCGCCCTCGGCCAGCGCATCCAGCAGGGCGCGGGTCTTCAGCAGGCCGCAGCACTTCTGAGTCCCCAGGCGAAAGGGATTGGCGCCATCGGCGATGGCCTCGCGATTGGTATGGACGATCAGGCGAACGCCGATTTCCGCGCAGAACCGGTCGCGGAACTCCACCATCTCGCCGAACTTGTAGGTGGTATCGATATGCAGCAGCGGGAACGGGATGGGCGCGGGGTAGAAGGCCTTCTGCGCCAGCCGGACCATCACGGAAGAGTCTTTTCCAATGGAATAGAGCATCACCGGCCGCTCAAATTCCGCCGCTACCTCGCGAAGGATGTGAATGCTTTCGGCTTCGAGGAGGCGGAGGTGAGAGAGAGGCATGGGGTGTTCGTGGGAGTGTTTTTCGACGCAGAGACGCTGAGACGCAGAGTTAACACAGAGAAGACATTCAATGTTTCTCCCTCCGATCTCTGCGCCTCAGCGTCTCTGCGTCAAATTTACTGTCCCTAGTTACTGATACCATTCTCCCATGCGGAGATTCATCCCGATCCCCCTCATCGCCCTGCTCGCCCTGGGCCAAGGCTCCTCTATCTCCCCCTCCCGCATGCGCGCCGATGTGAAGTATCTCTCGAGTGACCTGCTGGAAGGGCGCGGCGTCGGGCAGAGGGGCGGCGACCTGGCCACGCAATACATCGCCGATCAGTTCGCTAAAGCCGGCGCCAAACCGGCGGGCGACAACGGAACCTACTTTCAGAAAGTGCCGCTGGTGGGTATCGAGCCACAGCCCCAGACGCAGCTCGGTGCGACCGCGAAGGGCAAGAGCGCGGATTTCCGGTGGGGCGACGATTTCGTGGGCGTCGATCTTTCCGAGCGGCCCGAGCAGCGCTTTGAAGAGCCGGCGGTTTTCGTGGGCCACGGCATCGCCGCGCCGGAGTTTCATTGGGACGATTATAAGGGCGTCGATGTGAGCGGCAAAGTCCTGATTATGTTTACCAATGAGCCGCCTTCGGACGATCCTAAATTCTTCGATGGCCGCGCGCTTACTTACTATGGCCGCTGGACTTATAAATACGAAGAGGGCCTGCGCCGCGGGGCCCGCGCGGTCATCATCGTGCATACCGACGATACGGCGGGCTATAGCTGGGGCGTGGTGCGCAGCTCTTGGGGGCGGGAGACCCCGTACGTGAAACTGGCGCCGGGCGAGCGGGCGCTGGGGTTCGCCGGCTGGATGTCGCGCGAGGCCGGGGAGCGGCTGTTCGCCCTGGCGGGCAAGACTCTCGACCAGATGCTGGCCGCGGCCAACCGGCCGGATTTCAAACCGGTGGAACTGGGCGTGAAGATCCACGCCGGGACGGTCTCGAAGATTCGCGATCTGGATACGCGCAATGTGGCGGCAGTGGTTCCCGGCAGCGATCCGAAGCTCAAAGACGAGGCGGTGATTTTCTCGGCGCATTGGGACCACCTGGGCGTCGGCGAGCCGGTGAATGGCGACAAAATCTACAACGGCGCCATCGATAACGCTACCGGGTGCGGCGTGCTGCTGGAATTGGCGCGCGCCTGGGCGGCGATGCCGCAGAAACCCCGGCGATCGGCGCTGTTCCTGGCGGTGACGGCGGAGGAAGGTGGGCTCAAGGGTTCGGAGTATTATGCCAAACACCCCATCTTTCCGGCGGCGAAAACAGCCATCGATTTGAATTACGACGAGGTGTTTCCGTGGGGCCGCGCCAAGCAGATTGTGATCGACGGGGCCGAGCGCACTACGGCGCTTCCGCTGGCCGAAGCTACGGCCAAGCGGCTGAACCTTGCCATTCAACCGGACGCGCATCCGGAACAGGGGCACTATTTCCGCTCCGACCATTTCTCGTTCGCGCATGCGGGCATCCCCGCGTTCAGCATCGGAGTGGGCCGCGAGTTCGCCGGTAAGCCCGCGGGATATGGCGACAAACTGGCGGACGAGTTCGACGAGAAGTATTACCATCAGCCGTCGGACGAGTTCCAGGAGAGCTGGGACTTTACGGCATTACAGCAGGCGGCGCAGTATGGATTCCTGCTGGCGCAGGACATCGCCAACCAGGAAAAGCTGCCCGACTGGCGTCCCGGCGCGCAGTTTCACCGGTAGCGCCGGGACGTGCTGCGCACGGCGTGGCAGGCGAAAGCGCCTGCCCCACTCCGGGGCCGTGCACTGCTTGGCGAGTTTACGGGTAAGGAAACTGCGCCGGCTCAATCGACGGCGTTCCACCACCGGCCTCGGCGATACGCGCCAGCAGGCGCTCGCGCAGTTCCGCCGAGACTTGCTGCGTCTCCGCGCGGCCGGCCAGATTGACGTGCTGGAATGGATCGGCAGCCAGATCGTACATCATGTACTCGATGTACTGCGACGCGTCGGGAACCGGATGCCAGCCGCGCACCTTCGGCGCGGCCACGGCGTAGGTGAAACGCGGCGTCCGCAGCACTCGGCCCGTCATGAACTCGCTGAGGTGGATGTATACTTCGTCGCGCCAGCCCTCGGCGCGCCCTTCCACCAGCGGCATCAGGCTGCGGCCCTGCATCTGGGCGGGAACGGGCACGCCGGCGGCTTCGAGTAACATGGGCGTCACATCCACGTGACTTACTAACTGGCGTAACTCAAGGCCGCGGTCGAACCCAGGACCCTGCACGATCAGCGGCACGTGTATGGAGCTTTCATGCGGGCTGCGCTTATATTCGGTGTTGCGCGTTTTGAAATGGCAGCCGTGATCGCTGGTGAAGAGCACGATGGTGTTGCTGTCGAACCCTTGCTGCTTGAGGGTGGCGAGAATGGTTCCGGCAGCGGCATCGATGTTGGCCACGCAACCGTAGTAATCGCCAAGCTGGCTCGGCCAACTGCCGGGCAGCGGGCGCAGATCTTGCGGAACGAACGGATTGCGGAACTTATTGGCGAACTCCCTGGGCGGAACGTAGTCGTCCGTATCGTTCTGATGATGGGTGTTGAGATACGAGACTACCAGCAGGAACGGCGGCTTGGCGCGGCGCAGAAACTCGACGCCGCGCTGCGTCAGGAAATCGTCGCGATAGATGCCGGAGAACGGAATCGGCTTGCCGGCGGCGTCGTAGATGTTGCCTTCATATGCATGCGAGGTGAGCTCGAGGACGTTGGCGGCTTCCCACAGGTCGAGGAATCCACCGCGCATTTCGGGCGCCACCGGACCGTGCGATTCCGGCGTATTGGTCTCTAGCGCGAGGTGCCACTTGCCGATATAGTTGGCGGAATAGCCCCGGCTGCGGAGCAGAGTCGCCAGCGTGACGCTGCCGGGCTGAAGCCCCGGCCCGTTGTGCCAGACGGCGTGCTTCTCTTCGTACACGCCGGTGAAGAGAGTGGCGCGCGCGGGGGCGCACACCGGGTGATTCACCACCGCCGACCGGAATAATACGCCGCGGCGCGCCATGGCGTCGAAATTCGGCGTCAGCTCCATCGGGTTCATGCCCATGCAGCCGAGGTTGTCGGCGCGGAACTGGTCGGAGATCAGGATGACGATGTTGGGCGCGCTCTTGGACGCCTGCGCAGAGGGCGCGCTCTGGTCCGCGGTGTTCTGCGCTGCAGCCGCGCTGGCTAGAAGGGGAGCGCTCTTGAGTAAGTCGCGGCGAGTGGGGTTATGCATGTTACTTGACCTATTACTCGATCTGTTCGCGGATTTCGCGAATCTGCGTCGCGTGCCGAAGCGAGTGTGAAGCCATCATGACCGCAAATTCGTAGCCGGAGACCGGTCCAAAGAAAGGATGCGCGACTTTCCATGCGCGCAGATCGGCGGCGGTTTCAATGAACGCGAGGGTACGCCCGCGCGCGGCGCAAAACGCTCGAGCGCTTCGGCCATCGATCCGAAACGCCCTGTGGGCGGCGCTGCGGGCGGCGCATGCACGCGAGTGGCGGACGACTCCTTCGGGAGCGTCTCTGGCGGCAGAAACCGACGTAGCGGGCGAAGAGGGCCGGCTGAAAGCCGGCTGCAGCCAGGATTGGCCGCCCCACAAAGTGCCTCGAGATTCGTAATCAGGCCGGTGCTGGTTTCAGGAGCCATTGGGACACAGCTTATCAGGGAATAGGGCATCCCGGCGATGAATGGGGAGTATGCTGAATAGCGTATGCGGGCCACGTGCCTCTTCCTCTGCGGCGTCATTGTCTGTCTCCACGCCCAGCCTGATCCGGGAGAACTGCTGCGGCGCGTCACTACGAAAGTGTTGGAGACGGTCGGCCGGCTTCCGAAATATATGTGTACCCAAACCATCGACCGGTCGCAGTATGAGCCCCCGAGCGGCCCGGCTGGACGCTCGTGCGGCCCTGCGACCGACGTCGACGCGCTGCTCGAAGTCTCGCTCGGCGTCGAAAAGCACAAGCCGTTGGTGCTGACCACTTCGGACCGGTTGCGGCTCGACGTCGCCGTTTCGGCCGGGAGCGAAATGTACTCATGGGTGGGGGAAAGCCGCTTCGAAGACCGCAGCGTGTTCCAACTGGTGCGCAACGGCGCCCTATCCACGGGCAGTTTCGCGTCGCTGCCGATGGTGGTCTTCCGCGACGACCGCGCTTTGTTCTCTTACAAAGGCGAGATCACCGAAGCAACTGGCGGATTTCGAATTCCGCGTCCCCGTGCAAAGCAGCCACTATATCTACACCGGAGCAGGCAACCGCGTCACGACAGGGTATTACGGCGATATCCTTGTGGACCCTAAGACTGCCGATCCGATCCGTCTGGCGGTGCAGACGGAAGCGCTGCCTGCGGAGACCGGCTCCTGCGAGGCGAGTACAACGCTGGATTATAGCCGCGTGCGCTTGAACGGCGCTGAGTTCCTGCTACCCAACCGGGGGCAACTCGAGATTCTCGACGCCAATGGCGTGGAGCTTAAGAACAGCACGGCCTATTCGGGCTGCCACGAATTTCCGGGCGAATCGACGCTGCGGTTCGACGCGGGGCCGGAGGCGGCCGCGGCGGCGTCGGGGAAGGGCGCCGCCGCGGACGAGTTGCCCGAAGGACTGCCGTTTACGATCGCGCCGACTAATAACATCGACGTGTCCGCCGCTGCCGCGGGAGACAAGATCGGCGCGAAATTGACCACTGCGATCAGAGACACTAAGGGCCGGATTCTGGTTCCCAAAGGAGCGGCTGTAAATGCCCGGATTGTTCAGATACGCCGCTTCTATGTACCTGAACCTTCGCTCACACTGGTTCTCAAACTGGAGACCGTGGATATCGCCGGAACGCCCCGGACTCTAGCCGCCGCGCCGGATTCCCGCGCCAAGGCATTCAACGTCATGCTCGATAACCAGGACCCCCGAGCCGCGGTGCTCGTTTTTTGGGATGCAAGGGGGAATTTCGTGGCTACCGGCGGCTTCGAATCGGAGTGGTTGACGGTGCGGTAGCGGGTTAGCGAAGAGAGCCGAAGCGCGTTCACACGAGTGTGAACGCTGCACGCAGGAGTGCGTGCGCCACGACCGGGCGGGAGGCTAATACGGCCACCGCTGTCAGTGCGGCCAGCAGTCCGGCGTATTGCATCACTCCGGTGTCGTCTCCCTGCTGGACTTGATCCTTGGTAAAGAGGCGGTAGGTAAGGCCAAGGGCGATCAAAAGCAGCATCCCTTGCGAGGTAATTGCCCATAGCACCAGAGCTACCACGAGTAACATGGCGCGCTGGCCCCGAGTTAGCGAGCGCAGTCCGCGCGAGCCATCCAATTGCCAAACCGGAATCAGGTTGAATAAGTTGATTACCGCGGCCGTATGAGCTATGGCTAACATAGTCATGGAACCCGATAGCGGCTGCACTGCGAGACAGAGCGCCGCGGCGGCCAAACCGTAGAGCGGGCCGGCCAGACCTACGCGCGATTCCTGAACCGGATCGAGAGACGCGGCGCGCATCCCAATGAAGGCCCCAATGCCGGGGATGAACATCGGCGCGGCCGCCGGAATGCCGTAACGCCGCAAGGCCGCAACATGACCCATCTCGTGGACGTAGATGGAGAGCACCAGGCCGAGCGCGAAAGCCCAGCCATAGAGAGTCCAATAGACGCCGAAGAAGGCGAACATCGAAAGCAGCGTGCTGAGCTTGGTCAGACCCAGCAGCAACAGCTTGCCTTTCGAGAGCAGAAGCAGCGCGGCCGATCCGGCGCCGGTTGCGCCTTTCTTCCAGCCGGTCTTGTGGGGCGCGCCAGCCGCGTCGATCTGGCGGCTCAAATCGTCGATGCGCGCCTGTACGGTCTGGTATTGGACGGTGTTCTGAGGCAGCAACTGGGCGGCCCGGCGCCAGAAGTCGCGCGCGCCGGTGAGGTCGCCAGCCTGCACCGCGGTCTGGGCCTGCTGCGCCAACTGCTGCAATTCGGCGGAATGGCGAAGCCATCCGCAACGCGGGCAGCTTAACGTCGCCAACGAATCCAGTGCGCCGTTGCACTCAGGGCATGCCGCTGCGGTTTGGGAAAAGGCCGCCGACATTTAAATTGATCCACCCGCGGTTTGATACGGACCCATCACCAGAATTTCGGAACGTCCGGTGAGTCTCCATGCCTGCTTTAAACCGATAAAGATGATGAACAAAGATATGATGCCGGAGACGCCGGTGGTCAGCGACAGGAATGGCGCTACCGCGCCGAGCGCCAGTAAATAAAGAATCGCCTTTCCGGCCGGCATTGCATTGCGGCTATCCGGCCGATCGCTCGAAGCGGCATCGCTCTTTACAGTCTGCGCCGCCTCTATCTTCGACTTATGCGCTATGTCCCATATAATAACCGGGATGTAACTGGTGGCAATGGAAAAGTAAGTCAGCAGCACGGCGAGGATTTGTTGCTGTCGTCCGCCAAACCCGCCCGAGGCTCGCCGGATCGCCTTGCCGACCATGACCCCAACGAGAATGGCGACGAGGCCGATCTCCATCCCGGTGGCGATGGCGACAATGGCGTAAATCGCGCAGCCCGCCAATGCCGCCGCGCCGCCAAACAGGAGCGCACGGGGAAAAGAATAGGCGGGCGGTTGCTGGTGCCCCTGCTGAATGCTCGCCGCACACGCCGGGCAGACTACGCGGCCGGACGCATGATAGTAACTCTCTGTAATGGGCCCCTGGCAGGCTACGCACCGCTGCGCGGCAGAGGCGCCGGATGCGGCGATGGGTTCCGCATATTGGAACTGGAGCCCTTCCACGGACGACGCGGCGGTAAGCGGCGCCGGAGCGTTCAAGGAAGGAGAGACCGGTCCGTCTGCGGCTGGCATCTTATCATTATAAATTGCCCAACGAAACTGTGTCAATTTATACATAAGTTAATGTAGCCCTGCATACCCTACCAACTCGACGCCATTCCGCTCCGCCGCGGCGCGTACTTCGGGCGCTATCAGCGCCTCTAACTCACGCTCGCGGCTTTCTTTCAAGCGCGTGCGCTCGCCGCGCAAGGCATCGCCGCATCGGCCGGGATGACACATCAGCTCCGTGCTGCCTTCCGGCAGCATCGCCATCAGATCCACTAACTGGGCGGTGTGAAACCGTCCGGTGATCTGAAACCCGGCGAAGTGGTCGGTGGTGCGGCATCCGTGACTCGCCAGCACGCGATGGAACCTGCGCCGCAGCAGGCCAAGCGCAGCGCTGGTCAGACGCTTGACGGCCGGGATGGCGAGCGGAACGGTTCCGCGCACCGCGTGCATGGGGAAATCGAAAGGACGCCGGACCCAGTGGATGCCGAACTCCTCCGCGATGCGCGCGACCGCCTCCAGCACCGGGGGCGCGAGGTGCGTGTGTTTGTGAGTGTCGAGATGGGTGGGCTTTATTCCCGCGCCCAGGATGTGCCAGACCTGCGCCTTCAGTTCCTCATACGCGCGAATCTCGCAGCGGGCCAGCGCGGCTACAAGGCGCGGCGCGGTGAGCGGATAGGCGCGGCCGGTGAGTAGCGAGCTTCCGCCGATGAGCACGAGATGGCAGCCGATATCGAGCGACGGAGTCTCGCGCGCGAGGCGCACTGCGTCGTCAAACGCGGCGCCAGTGGCCATCAACGTGGTCGCGGTCAGTATGCCGCGCCGGTGGGCTTCGACGATGCCCTGGTTGACGTCCGGCGTGAAGCCGAAATCGTCCGCGTTGACTATTAGTTGTTTGCGAGACACACAGAGTATTAGCCGCCGATGAACGCCGATAAACGCCGATAAGACAAAAGCTCTTTCTGGTCTCTCAAAACAGGGTCAGCCGGATGGTCAGGAATTTCTTGGGATTGGCGCGTACGTCCTTAGCCAGCGATTGGAACTCGCGCGTGGCGCCGGTAAGCGCGTCGTATAGCTGTGGATTGACTACGAACTGCCCGAGCGATCCTTGCCCGGAGTTGATCTTATCGACGGTGGCATTAAACTTCGACAGCAGCGTTTCGAGCTGCTTGCCAAGTTGATCGTCCTTTAGCAAATGCCCAGCGGTGCCCTTGCCGGCGTTGAGGTCGGCCACCAGCTTGCGGATCTCCTGCAGCGTCTGGTGCGCATCGTCGAACAGGGCCGGGTCGTGCAGAATCTTGCCCGCCGTCCCCTGTCCCGATTGCAGGTCCGCGATCATGGCGTCGATGCGTTTTAGGGGCGCGTCGATATCGTTATACAAGCCGTCTTCGTTGAGCAGCCGGCTGATGGTTCCGTGCCCCGTGCGCACGTCGATCAATAACTGCTGGCCCTCCGCCGCAATGGCGTTGAACCGCCGGTATAGCTCTTCGTCCTTCAGGAACAGCCCAAGGTTGCCGTGACCCGCTTCTACGCCGGCCAACAGACCGTCCGCGCGAGTCACGATGGTTTGGAGCGATGTCAACACGTTGCTCATCTGCGCGAGCATTTCCGGAATATCCTGCGTCGGCAGAGCCGGCAATTCGCCGCCGTCCTGCACGTGCTGCGTCTGCACTCCTTTGGTGATATTCAGGAACTTATCGCCCAACAGATTCGCCGCGGCCACGCCCACGGGCGAATCTACCGGTATCTGCGCCAGGTAACTGGTCTTCACTTTCATGAAGAATGCCACCCGTCTCTTCAGGTCGCGGGAATTTGTCAACTCAATCCTGTCCAGATAGCCGGCGGTGATGCCATTGAGGCGCACGGCGGCGCCATTGGGCAATCCCGAAGCATCGTTCATGTAAGTATGCAGCGTGGCGTAGTGCTCAAACAATCCCTTGGAACTGGTCAGCAGGAAGACCAGCACGAAGAGGATCAGGAACGCCGCTAACCCGACGACGCCAACCTTCAGCATCGACCAGCGTACTTTACTCGCGTCAGGCATCGTCTATACTCGCGGCTTCACAAACTTCGAAACATACTCGTCCCTGGAGGATTCCAGCGTGTCCTGATCGCCTTCAAAAACCAGCCGTCCTTCACGAAGCACCATGAAGACGGTGCGGAATTGCCGCCTCGCCCCATGGTGAGCCGGCTCCAACTCCCCTCGTTCCGAATTGTAGCTAAAATTTGCAATCAGGTTGCCGTCCTGATAGCGCTGCGTCACTACCAGCGTGGTGGTTTGGCTGATGTCGCGCTCTTTGATCAGCAGGGTCATGATGGTATGCGCGGTGATGGGGTCGAGGCCGGCCGTGGGCGAATCGTAGAGGATCAACGGCGGGGCGGTAACGACCGCGCGCGCGATGGCCGCACGCCGCCGCATGCCGCCCGAGAGCTCGCTGGGAAACTTCTCGAGCGTCTGGCCTAATTCGACGAATTTCAGCGCCTCTGCCACGCGCGGAAGCACCTGGCCGGGCGGGCATTGGATGGATTTTTGATTCTCCAACGGATACGCCACGTTCTCTTCGATAGTCATGGAGTCGAACAACGCGCCCTCCTGAAAGAGCATCCCGATCTTGCTGCGAATCTGAAACAGGTCGCGCTCGCGCATGGCGGCCAGGTTCTTGCCAAAGGCGAAGACTTTGCCGGAATCCGGCTTGATAAGGCCCATGGCGGTCTTCAGCAGGACGGTTTTTCCACTTCCCGCGGCGCCCAGAATGACACGCGATTCGCCCACGAACGACTCGAAGGAAACGTCGGCGAGCGCCGCCACATCGTCATAGCGGACGGTGACGTTTTCAAAACGCAATATGGAAGTTTGCGGTTCGGCCATCAGGAGCTCTGGAAAACGAAAATCTTGGTGATCAGCAGGTCCAAAATGAAAATGAGAACCGTGGACGTTACGACGGCCTGAGTGGTGGAGCGGCCCACGCCCTGCGTTCCCCCAGTGGTGCGGAGGCCGTAAAAGCAGCCGATCATCGAGATCACCAAAGCGAATACCAGCGGCTTGAGCAATCCCTGCAGGACATCGTTCCATTCGAGAGTCTGCCACGCCGAACTCCAATATTGCCGCGAAGTGAGGTCGAGAAACAGGGACGAGATCACCCAGCCTCCGAAGAGTCCGACGAAATCGGCAATCACCACCAGCAGGGGCAGCATCACACAGGTGGCGGTCAGACGCGGAGTGACCAGCTTCTGAACCGGGTCGGTGCCCAAGGCGCGCATGGCGTCGATCTGTTCGGTGACCTTCATGGACCCGAGCTCGCTGGCCATTCCGGAAGCGTTGCGTCCGGCGACCATGATGGCCGTGAGGACCGGGCCCAGCTCGCGCACGAGGGTGAGCGACACCAGCGAGCCGGTTTTCCCGACCTGCCCATATTGCGCCAGCGCGCGGGACATTTGCAGCGCCATGACGGCGCCGCTGAAGAAGCCGGTCATGAAGACGATCTGGAGGCTGCCGACGCCGATGGAGTCCATCTGCAAGACGACGTCGTCGCTGTAATGCGGCTTGCGGAAGATATTCCTCAGGGCGTTTCCGGTGAGGACGAAGAACTCTTGCACCGCCAGAACAGGCTCTTTGAGGAGATTGAACAGATAGGTGGGTCCTCGCATTCCGATGCTACCATACAGGCAATGAAGGGACTTACAGACATTCCGGGCATCCGTGTGGGGCACGTTTCGGACTTCGACGCGATCACGGGATGCACCGCGATTTTGTGCGAACGGGGCGCCGTGGGCGGGGTGGATATACGCGGCTCGGCGAGCGGGACGGAAGATACGCCGTCGCTCGATCCGCTGCATCAGGACGAGACGGTACATGGCGTTCTGCTGGCGGGCGGAAGCGCGTTCGGGCTGGAAGCGGCGTCGGGAGTGAGGCGCTACCTGGAGCATCGCGGCGCGGGAGTGAAGTTCGGCGGGCACACGATACCGATAGTGGTGGGCGCGATTCTGTTCGACCTGAACATTGGAAAAGGCGACGTGCGGCCGACGATGGCGATGGGCGAGGCGGCGGCCGCGGCGGCATCGACGGAAGCTGTGGCGGAGGGATGTGTGGGCGCGGGAACGGGCGCGACGGTGGGCAAGATTCGCGGGATGCGGCAGGCGATGAAGTCGGGCGTGGGGAGTTACACGGTGACGCTGCCGGGCGGAGTGCTGGTAGCGAGCCTGGTGGCGGTGAACGCGTTGGGCGATGTGCGCGACCCGGCTACGGGAAAGATTGTGGCAGGGGCGCGCAAATCGGCAGAGAGCAGGGAGTATCTGGATAGCGACCGGGCGCTGCGGGAGACGGCGGTTGCAGGGTCGCCCAATACGACGCTGGCGGTGGTGGCGACTAATGCGAAGCTGACCAAAGTACAGGCGCAGAAGCTGGCGCAGTTTGCGAGTTTGGGCATGGCGCGCGCGATTTATCCGGTGAATACGAGCGCGGATGGGGATACGGTTTTTGCGTTGTCTCTGGGCAGCGCGCAGGGTCAGCTGAATGCGCTGGGGTCGGCTGCGGCGGAGGCGGTGGCGCAGGGGATCTTGCGCGCGGTGCGGATGGCGAAGACGATGGGCGGGATTCCGGGGCTGGCGTAGCCGGCGGGGAGTGGGGGGGAGCGCGGGGGGAGGCGCGTTCACACGAGTGTGAACGCTGCACGCACGGGCCCAGAGGGCACCCCGTGCGCCACGGTGGCCGGGGCTCATCGCGTGGGGTGGTGTGTTCCCGCGAGCGGCCAGGAGTGGCTGGCTGGATTGACTGCACCACGAAGCAGCATCGGCGGAGCCGAGATAGACGTGGCGTCTTGCGGCAGTCCGGGCCCATCGGGCGGCCCCAATCGGCGGGACCCGGAGGGTACCCGTGGCAGCCAGATTGGCGGATCCCCTGGTCCGCGGCTGACTCCCTGCCCGGTCTCCCTCGGGGACTTCATTAAACTGATTTTGCGGAGCGAAGAGCGGTTCCAGGGGGACCCGCGCGGACCAGGGGGTCCGCCCTACAGCTTGTGCAGAATTTCCAGTTCGAGCAAAGGAAGCGGCGTTGTGAATGCGGGTTAGCATTCGGTCACTGGTTGCGCGCTGGAGAGCGCTAGGGCGGCTGCGGCGCGGAGGTCTACTTTGCCGGATCCTAGTTGCGGGATTGCGTCTACGTGGTGCAGGTCTTCGCGCTTGGGCAGCCAGAGCTTGGGGAGATCGGTTTCCGAGAGGCGGCGCCATAGGTCGGCGGGGTCCATGGCGGCGTGGACGTAGATCGCTACCAGACGCTCGCCGCGGCGGTCGTCGGCAATGGAAGTGACGCAGCTTTGCGCGCCGGCGGCGGCGATGGCTTCTTCAATTTTCAGGTGGGGGACCATTTCACCGGCGATCTTGCTGAAGCGCGAGAGGCGGTCGGTGATGCGGAGGAAACCATCGTCGTCAAGGGTGGCGATATCGCCGGTGCAATACCAGCCGTCGCGGAAGACTTCGGCGGTGCGTTGAGGCTGGGACAGGTAGCCCATCATGCGGTTCGCACCTTTTACCAGAAGCAAGCCCGGGCAGTTGGGCGGCAGCAGTTCGAAGGTTGCGGGGTCCACGATTTTGGCGGCTACACCGGGGATGGGATGGCCTACGGCGCCGCGCTTGAAGCTGTCGGGCAGGTTCACCGCGATTACCGGCGACATTTCGGTACAGCCGTAGCCTTCGAGAGGCTCGATGCCGAACTTCTCGCGGAAGGCTGCGGCGACAGGCTCGCGGAGCTTTTCGGCGCCTACGAGGACGTAACGGAGACTGGAAAATTGCTCGCGGGAACACTTGCGCGTGTAGGCGGAACAGAAAGTGGGCGTGGAAAGGAGCAGCGTGCCGCGATACTTTGCGACCATGTCGCCGAGGCCCTTGGCATCCATGGGATTGGCGTGATAGACCGCGCCGCAGCCGGATACGAGGGGGAACCAGACGGTGACTGTGTATCCGAACGAGTGGAAGAAAGGCAGGGCGCCTACTACGCGGTCGCGCGAAGAGATGCGGAAGATCTGCGCGATGGCTTCGATGTTGGCGATGGCGTTGTAGTGCGATACCATCACGCCTTTGGGCTCGCCGGTGCTGCCGCTGGAGAAGATGACGGTGGCTAGGGAATCGGGGGCATTGAGAGATGCAGATCCGAGGCTTGGCAGGCGGAAGCGCCTGCCCCACGTTCTGCTGAGGAGGGAGATGGGGGCGAAACGCGCGGTCAGAAATGCGCGCGCTTTGGCTATGGCGCCGGCGTTGGCGAAGATATCTTCGACGAATGCGGTTCGGCAGGGCGCGCCACCTGAGCATGGAGTTTCGATCTTGGCCTTGGTTAGAAATGCGCGTGAGGTGACTACGGTGCTTATGCCGCACTGCGACGCGGCCGATTCCATGGCTTCGCGGCCCGCGGTGTAGTTGAGGTTGACGGGCACGCGTCCGGCGAGGGTGGCGCCGAAGTTTACCAGGGCCCCGGCGACGCTGGGCGGGAGCAATATGCCGATCATTTCTTCGCCGCCGCATTCGCGGCGCAGCCAATGCGAAATGAGCGTGGCGGCGGTGAGGGCGCGGCCGCGGGTGAGCTCGCGTCCGGTGGAATCGGCCATGGCGAAGCGGTTCCAATGACGGCGGGCGTTGCGGATGGCGCGGCGGTCGAGGCGGTCGTTAGCGGTCTTGCGCAGCTCGACGGCCTGGCTCGAGAGTTCCTGGATGGCTTGGCGGACTTCCTGCGCGGGGGTGTCCGCGGGCATGGGCGCGCCGAACGATACCGTCACGGGGTACGGGATGCGCTTGGGCAATTTCCAAAAGTATTTGCCGCGCTCAAAGCTGAAGATGCTGCCCCAGACGCGGTCTAGATGCACGGGGATGATGGGGACGTTCGGGGCGTCAGCTTCTGCGAGGTGGGCGATTTTTTCGAGCCCGCGCTTGAACGGGCCCATGTTGCCGGTGAGCGTGAGCGCGCCTTCGGCAAAGATGCACACGAGGTGACCGGCGGCCAGTTGGGTGCGCGCGGCGCGGATGGATTCGACGATGCCGCGGCGGTTGGCCGGGTGGACCGGGATCGCGTTCATGCGGCGCAGGAA
Source organism: Bryobacteraceae bacterium (assembly GCA_049522755.1). GTDB lineage: Bacteria > Acidobacteriota > Terriglobia > Bryobacterales > Bryobacteraceae > PALSA-243. The sequence continues at coordinate 14,813 of JBEKNN010000226.1, forward strand.
CGGGCGGAGCG
>JBEKNN010000227.1:0-14703 GCA_049522755.1 Bryobacteraceae bacterium
CGCCGCCAACGCGCTGCTGGCGGTGGTGCTGGACCGCCGCCGCGAGTTGGGCATGCTGCGTTATCTGGGCGCGTCCGCCGGGCAAATCCGAGGGATGATTCTCGCCGAAGCCGGGCTGCTGGGCCTGATGGCGTCGGTTGCGGGAATATTGCTTGGCTTCGCGCTTTCGCTGGTGCTCATCTTCGTGGTCAACAAGCAGAGCTTCGGTTGGACCATTCAGTTTCATCCGCCCGGCGCGCTGCTCGGCGGCGCCATACTATTGATCTGGTGCGTTACAGTGCTGGCCGGCTTGTATCCGGCGCGTGTGGCCGCGGGGCTCAACCCGATTGAGGTTATTCATGAGGAGTAGTGGGACAGGCTCCCGGCCTGTCTGCATTGTAAGTAGCGATGAGTCTTGACTTATTACGGAATCGTTGCCTTATGTTCGGTGCGCCAGAATGACAGGCCAGGAGGCCTGTCCCACTATATGCGCGGCGGCCTGGATGGCTTGGGCGGTGCGCGGCCGGTCTTCCGCTGTATTCGGGCGCTCGGTTTGGCGCGGCCCGCGCGACCGGCGCGTGATCGCGCTTACCTTCGACGACGGGCCGAGCGAGAGCACGCCCGCGATCCTCGACGTCCTGGCCCGCCACGGCGCTACTGCGACATTCTTTCAATGCGGGGCCAATGTGGAGAGGCTGCCTTCCATCGCCCGCGCGGTTAGCGGCGCCGGACACGAGATTGGCAATCATAGCCAGACGCACCCTTTCCTGTGCTTCCGCTCGCCGCGGTTCATGCTGCAGCAACTGGAGCGCGCACAACGGGCCATCGAAGATCGTGCCGGGGTCCGGCCAATTTGGTTCCGCGCGCCCTACGGAGTCCGCTGGCCCGGACTGGGTGCGGCGCAGCGGCGGCTGGGGCTCACCGGCGTCATGTGGACCGTAATCGGCTATGATTGGAATCTGACCGCGGAATCGGTGGTCCGCAGGGTGTCCGGACGCATCTCCAACGGGGCGATTGTTTGCCTCCACGACGGGCGTGAACTTCGCTGTAAACCGGATGTCCGAACAACCATCGCCGCAGTCGAGCGGCTGATTCCGATGTTGCTCGATCGCGGATATCAATTTGAGACGGTAAGCCGGCTATGTCAGACGACCTGATCCAACGGGTTCTAAAAGCGATTGCGACATCCAAGCGCATTCCTCTGGAAACCGTGACCATCGACAGCGATTTCGCGCAACTGAACATCGATTCGATGGATGCTGTCGAGATTCTCTTTGCGCTGGAGAACGAGTTCGATATCGTCATTCCCGACGATGAAGTGCGCAGCGTGCGCAACGTGCGCCAGATGTGCGAGGGCGTCGAAAAACTGGTCGCGGCCAAAGCGGCCGGCGTGCCCAAACCGTAACGCATGCGACGCGTCGCCATTACCGGACTCGGAGCCATCTGCGCGCTGGGGAGGACCGTTCCCGAGACTGCCGAATCGCTGCGGGCGGGGCGGAGCGGCATCAGCCCCATCGAATCCACCGATATGTCGCAGATCCGGTTTCAGAACGGCGCCGAAGTGCGCGGCTATACTCACCAGCCCTACTTTGAAGACCGGCGCGCCGATTTCATCGACCGCTTTGCGCAGTTCGCGGTGATCGCGGCGCGCGAAGCCGTGGCCGATGCCGGCATCGAGTGGACGCCGGAATTGCGCGAGACGGCGGCGATTATAACGGGATCGTGCGTGGGCGGCCAGAGCACGGAGGATATCGGTTTTCAGGAGGTCTATAAGCTGGGCCACAACCGCGTGCATCCGCTGACCATTCCGAAGACTATGGCCAACGCGGGCGCGAGCCACATCTCGATGGAGTTCGGGATTACCGGCCCCAGTTTCACGATTTCGACGGCGTGTTCCTCGGCGGGACATGCCATCGGGCAGGCGTTCCAGATGATTCGGACCGGCCAGACGGATCTTGCGCTCACCGGCGGCAGCGAGGCGACGTTCAGCTTCGGCATTCTCAAAGCGTGGGAAGCCATGCGCGTGGTTTCGCCCGATACGTGCAGGCCGTTCTCGAAGGACCGGCGCGGCATGATTCTGGGTGAAGGCGGCGCCATGCTGGTGCTGGAGCCGCTCGAAGCCGCGGTGGCGCGGGGCGCGCGGATTCACGCGGAGATTGTGGGCTTCGGCATGTCGTCCGACGCGTGCCACATCACGCAGCCTTCCGCGGAGGGGGCCGCGCGAGCGATGCGCGCTGCGCTGCGCGACGGCGGGCTTCGGCCGGAGCAGATTGGATACATCAACGCGCACGGCACCGGGACGGCGGCGAACGATAGCAGCGAGGCCGCGGCGATTCGCGCGGTGTTTGGCGCACATGCGGATCGGTTGGCGGTGAGCTCCACCAAGTCGATGCACGGCCACGCGCTAGGGGCCGCGGCGGCGCTGGAAGGACTGGCGACGGTGCTGGCGCTGCGCGACGGCGTGTTGCCGCCGACGGCCAATTTCAACGAGCGCGACCCGGAATGCGATCTGGACGTGATTCCGAATCAGGCGCGAGAGGCGCAGGTGGAATGGGCGATCTCGAATTCGTTTGCGTTCGGGGGCTTGAATGCGGTGTTGGCGCTGCGGCGCGCGAGTGTGGGGCAGGTTGCCTAGGCCTACGTCTCGATCATACCCGCACCAATTGACAGGCTAAAGACCCGATTTCGAGCGTGGGCTTTGGTCAGTGCCGGCATCCGGGAGTCGATACTGGCAATTGTCAAAGAAAAAAAATCCAGGCGGTTTTCGATCACCTGCAGGCGGCTGGTGGCTTCCTCCCCCATGTCGATCACGTATTGAGTCAGGCGCTCGATGGATTGTGTCACACGATCAAGCGATTGAGTCACACGCTCGATCGATTTATGGACGCCGTCGAAGCGTTCATTAACTGACGTGTCACTCATGCCTGCCCCTCGTCGCCTTGAGGATAGCACGCATTGTACTACTTCACCCAAGCCATCCCGTCCGGCCCGATTCCTGTCGATACCCGGTCCACCAGGTCCAGCGTCTTCAAATCGATCACCGCGACGTTGTTATCGCCCGTCACCGCAATGTAAGCCCTGGAGCCATCCGGCACGATCAAAATCCCCGCCGGCTCTTTCCCCAGCTTGACCCGCTTCAGTTCCTTGCGCGTTGCGCGTTCCAGCACCAGCAACTCGCCCGCATCCAGATCGGAAATCAGCGCCAGCCGTCCGTCGGGCGTGAAGCGTAGCCGGTTCGAGCGCTTGGTCTGCACGTTGAACGTGTGCGTGACTCGCTTGGCGAAGATGTCGATGATGGACACGCTGCCATCGCGCGACCCCGCGACCCAAAGCTCCTTGCCATCGGGAGTGACGTCGAACCCCTCGGGACCTTTGCCCACCGCAATCGCCGTCTCCTGCCAGTTCATCGCGCCCGTGCGGTTGATCAACGTGATGGTGTTGGAGCCGATGTTGGCCGTGTAGATCTGACTCGCGTCGCTGTTGAGCGCCACCATGTGAGTGGTATCCTGCCCTGTCCCCAGCAACATGTCGATCTGGTTCGCGGCCGGGTCGTACCGCGCGATCAGCTTGTTCACTTCGCACGTGAAGTAGAGTTTCCCGTCGGCGTAAGCGAGCCCGTGGGGACGCCGCAGCGGGCCCAGTTCGACGCGATGAATCTCCTTTTGCGCAGCCAGATCGATCACGGAGAGAGTGTTGCCGGGCGTCGAGCCTCCATAATTGCTGACGAATGCCAGCTTGCCATCGGTTGACGCGACTGCCTCGTGCGGCGTATCGCCCACGCGCACCGTCGCGACAATCTGCTTGTTGGCGGGGTTGACGATGGCCAGCGTCCCTTCTTTGTTCAGCACTAGCAGCGCGGGCGACGGCATCTGCGCGGCAGCGATCGTGAAGGCGCAAACGGCGATTGGCAACGGAAGGCGCGAGAAGCTCATAGTGGTATCGTGATCGGGAGCGAGCGGAAATGCAAGAGCACATGTGGGCGCCGGGCCGCGTCAATCTGATCGGAGAGCACATCGACTATCATGGGCTGCCCGTTTTGCCGATGGCGCTGCGGCAGCGCGTGAACGTAAGTTTCGAACGCCGCAGGGACCAACTGATCCGCGCCGAATCGGTTGGGAGCTTTCCTCTCGCCGCAGGCCATGGGCCCGCGCCACTTAGCGCGTACGCTCCGCGGCAGTTCGAATGGCGCAGCGACTTGGAGCCAGTGACCGCGGGAGATTGGGAGAACTACCTTCGCGCGGCGGCGCTGGCTGTATCGCGCAAATGGGGTGTGGGCGCGGGTATCGATGCAGTTGTGACCTCGGACTTACCCGCTGCGGCCGGCCTATCCTCCTCTTCCGCTCTCATCGTGGCCTTCGCGCTGGCGCTGCTGCAAGCCAACGGTTGGAGCGCGACCTTCGAGGATTTAATGGAGATCCTTCCCGAAGGCGAGCACTTCGTGGGAACCCGCGGAGGCGGCATGGATCACGCAGCCGCGTTGGCGTCCAAGGAAGGCTGCGCGTCGCTGGTCAGTTTCCACCCGCTCTCAGTCCGCCACGTGCCTATTCCGCCTGACTGGACGTTTCTCGCCGCGGACAGCCTGGTACGTGCGGAAAAATCCGGCGCGGCCCGCGAACGCTATAACGCGGCGCGCAACGGCCCCGGCGCGGCCGCACACGTGGCCGGCGAATCGGCGCGCGTCCAAGCGGCAGTGGGAGCCATGGAGCGCGGCGATGCCGCAGCCTTCGGCCGCCTGCTGCAGGAATCGCACGCGAGCCTCCGCGATTGCCTGAGAGTGAGCTGCGAAGCGCTGGACCGCCTGGTGGATACCGCCATGGAATCGGGCGCGACGGGCGCGCGGTTGACCGGCGCGGGCTTCGGCGGATGCGCGCTGGTATTTTGTATGAAGGGCGAAGCGGCCAGTGTGGAGCGGCGCCTGATCGAACGGTTTTACGGCGGCGACCCCGGCCACATCATCCATGCCGAACCCGGCCCCGGCGCACTTGTGGGACAGGCCTCCTGGCCTGTCGCCTGCACTTGACGCGTTTGTGAGGAGGTTGTTGCCTGGATGCCCGAATGGGGAGCCGTGCGAGTGGACGAATCCCTGTGCGATGCGATAACAATAGGCGCATGGTCATCCGCATTATGGCGTCGCGCCACTCGGCTTTCTACAGCCCGTTACTCACTTGCATCCAGTTCCTTCGCGAGGAAGGGCATACCGTTCCATACAGTGTGCTCGGTCCCCAACAACGGAGCTATGCGCTGCTGCGCGACCGGGAGATCGACATCATGCAGTCGGCAGTGTCATCCAATTGGAAGCCGCGAGAACAGGGGATCGAACCGTTGCCGGTGCACTTCGCGCAGATCAACCAGCGCGATGGATTCTTCATCGTGGGGAGGCAGCCGGAGCCGGAATTCCATTGGAAGACACTCGAAGGGAAGACACTGCTTGCCGACCATGGCCTGCAGCCGCTGGTCATGCTGAAATACGCCCTGAAGCATAACGGAGTCGATTGGAGTCAGATCAAAGTCATGGATGCCGGGACGCCAGACAAGATGGAGGCCGCCTTCAGCGCCGGCAAGGCGGATTACCTACACTTACAAGGCCCGGTAACTGCCGGTGAAGTAATAGCCTCAGTGGGCGCCTCGATGCCTGCGGTAGCATTCAGCAGCCTGTGCTGCTCCAGCTCTTACCTGAAGACCGAAGGCTACCGTACATTCTTGAAGACATATAGCCGCGCCAGAGAGTGGGTGCGGACGGCGCCGGCGGAAGAGATAGCAGCGAGAGAGGCGGCCTTTTTCCCGGGCGTAGCGAGTGAGACTCTGGCTGCGACCGTGAAACGGTACCAGGGCGTGGGCTGTTGGGACGGAGGCATCGAAATCCCGCGAGATCTCTACGAACAGGCTCTCAATGTTTTCCAGTCAGTTGGCGCGATCGCCTGGCGGCATCGTTACGAGGAAGTGGTGGGATAAGCGTTGCCTGCGGCTACAAGGCGGAGGTAGAGACCGAAGCCGGCTCGGCCAAGTCTTGCGAGTGACGCCTTCGCCAAAAGGATCGGTCAGGCCATCTTTGCTCCTCGAGATAGTAGCGGCGCCGGGCCGCGAGATATCCGGACCAACCGTGCCGAATGAGTTTCCGGTAACGTTGGAGGCCCGACGCCGAGCCGTTGCGCAGGAAGTCAGAGGTGGCATAGGAAGCCAGGATTCCTGAGCGTAGTGACCGGGTGATGCCCTGTCCGGAAAGGGGATCGTGGGCGCAAGCGGCATCTCCCACGGCGATCCAGCCATCGCCGGCAGGTTCCTCCAGATAAGCTGAGCCGGCGGGACGCACCATCTCTCCGCAGGAGGGCTGTGCGGGAACAGCGCCGCGGATGAAGCGGGTCTGTTCGAGCGCTTCGCGCCAGGTGGATTCGCGATCGAGACGGTATTGGCGCGCGATATCGGGATCGGTCATGAAGGTCGCAACGCGGCGGTTGCCGGTCAGCGCGGCTGTATACCACCAGCCGTCGGCGATCGCTTCAATCAGTGTTCGCGGGTCGGAATCTTCGCCGGCAGGAAAGAATCTGGAGAAGCCCAGCAGGGGATCGAGAGACACCGGTGCAGCGCCGAAGTGGCGGGCTATGGAGGCGGTGCGTCCGGTGGCGTCCACGATGAAACGGGCTTCGATGGGAGCGCCAGCGGAGATATCCAGATGCCAAGCGCGCTCTCTTCGCGCTGCGCCTTCGACGCGGATTCTAGTGAGGACGGCGACGCCGCGCGCTTCGGCCTGCCGCGCCAGGAAGCCGTCAAATCGCGCCCTATCGAGATGCCAACCATGTCCCGGCGAGGAATAAATGGCGTGATTTTCGCGGAGCACGGGCGCACCCCAGGCGGATGCGACAGCGTAGACGGGACGCCACTGTTCGTGCTGGAAGGCTTCCCATATCGCAAGGCTTTCGAGCACGCCGCGGGCGACGCCGGGAAGCACCTCGCCGGCGCGAGCTGTTTCGTAGCTCGCCTGTTCGATCAGTAGGATGGACAGGGTGGGAGAGTGAGTGCGAAGCGATAACGCGGTGGCGCACCCGGCTGGCCCAGCGCCTACTATGGCGACATCAACCGCGCTCCGCATGACTACGCGTTGCTCAAGAGGTTGGCTGTCATGAGCCCTCCTGATTCCGCTCTACGCTGATGTACTTCTTGTCCGGAGAGGGTGCGTCGATCTCATTGGGCTGGAGATACGGATTGCGAATCAGGAATCCCAGCCGCGACCACTCGGTTACCATCTTGAGGTCTCCGGCATTAGTCTGCGGTACGCCCCGGGCCCACGTTAGGAACTGATAAGAGGGAGTGCCATCGCTGGCGATGGATACCACTTCATAAGACTGCAAAGGCCGATGCGCCGGCCACCACAATGTCTCCCAGACCTTCTGTTCCAGCTTGAGCCACGGGTCGTTCTCTGACTCCGGATCGATCCTGTTCCATAACTCGTAAGTAATGTCGATATCCTGGGTGGTACACTCGTTGAAATCGGCTTGCCAAGGCAGCGCGGAGTACTTAGTAAGATCGCCGGGTTGCAACCCGACCTCAAAGTCACTCGCCTGACTCAGATCGTCGCCGCCATTGCCAAGATATAGGTGTTCCGAAATCGCGTTGGCGTTGGCGTTCGCCGCCGTCTGACCGAAGCCATAGAAGGCGGGATCGGCCTTGATGCGAAACGGCTCTCTGTAGATAGACGGATTGCGAATGGTCCAACAGACTTCGCCGCCGGGAAAAAACGCGCCGCCGAGCAAGTTCGAGAGTACGCCGCGATCGAGATCGCGGGCGGTAAGATTGCGCCAGCCGAGATAGGGCTGGAACGGATCTATCGCCGTATCCGGAACCCAGCCCTCGTCGACTTCGTTATAGAAATTGCCCTCGGCCCACTGACGCAGGATATAGAGCTGATAATCGGTGAGTCGTAAAAACTTCGCGGGCAGCTCATTATTGCTGGGACCATCGCCGGCCAGCAGCGGCATCAATGGGAGGCGGAAAAGACGGCTGGCCGGCTTGCCCGCGGTACGGAATACGTTCTCTTCGCCCGGACGGCGAAGGATCTCATACAGGTAACTGCGGTAATCGCGGAACGGATCGTTGGTGGCGATGGGGATGGCCTTGTGAAACTCCGCTTCCATCAAGCCGCCGGTGCGGAAACGCGTCATGGCGCCGGCCGCAATGTTGTGGATGGTCCCGCGAATAACGTGTTCCACGACATTGTCGCTTTGACCTGCTGCGGCTTCACCGCTGGCGTGCAGAAACGCGGCCAGGGTTTTGGCGTTGACCAGACCGCCCTCCCAGTGAGCGATGGTCGCTGTGATGAGCGGCTCCAGAGCCGCGTCCACTGCCTCTTTGAAGTGCTGCTTGGCGGCAAGATACTCCGGCGAATCCAGCTCATTCTCCGCCTTCCATCGATCCAGATACCCTTCGGGAGTCAGCCCGCTTTGCGGCAGAACGGCTTGAGCGAACTCCGCGGCTGCCGACTTCAGGGCAGCCTCATAAGTCTCGGCAACGGCGTCGAGACCCGAGTCATGCCCGGCATCGCGCATGGCCGCGCGTACGGATCGCAATTGCCGGAAGAGGCTCTCACCCTGCGTCGCGGCGTCCGCATTCTTATTCGCGCTCTCCGGTGGCGTGCCGCCGTCGATGCTGCCATGGGTGCGGATCTTGCTGTGTAAGGCGCGCTCCACCGCATCGTCGAACATCTGCAGCTTCAACTGGATGGCATCGAGAAACAGATCGCCGGATTTATTTCTGGCGATGGCCGCGTCGCGGAGTCTCGCGAGCGCGCGCGGGCTCAGCATGGGAGGAACAGAGGCGCGCGTCACGTCGAAGTTGCCGCGCTGCGTCTGGTTATGCGGATAGTTCGACTGTTGCAGTACGTTATTCACGTAACTCATCTCATCGGCGCGGAAGAGGATGGGCCAGACGTCGCGGTAGAACCAGGGCTTGTAATCGGGATTCCAATCGAGAGGCGAGGCATTCCAATGCATCAATGCGCCCATGTCGTTGGGATCGATGCGCGCCGGCTTATCGTAAGTGCCGGGGACGCCGTAGAGATCGGGACGATAGGCGAATTTGCGGACGGAAAGATCGTAAACCACGTCTTCAATGGTCACCAGATCGAGGATCTGCGGCGCGTAACGCGGATAGCCCGTCACCACCCAGGCCGGATATTCAACATCCACGTAACGCTGGCGCTCCACGTCTTTCGAGAACATGACTAAGCGAGCCATCACCGGACCGTCGGAGACGTCGTCGAACCAGCCATCGGTGTTGGCGTAGCTATCGATCCGCGGCTGGCCTAAGCCACTCTTGGCCGTGCCCGAGTTACCGTGCCCGCCGAGCACCAGCAGGCGGCCGCGATCGTCCGTAAGAATCTCGCCGAGTGTGTCGATTTTATTCGGCGTCAGATCTTCCGGCGGAAATCGCGTGGCATAGGCGCCGTTCCCACTGCGGTCGAATGACGCGCGACGCCGGGTGGCGCCATCCACGAAGCGGGCGCCGGGGTCGACGATCAACTGCTGGCGCGCGTTGCCATCGGTGATATCGGCATTGCGCAAAGGGTGCGTGGCGCTGTAACCGTGCTCGCCGGTGAGCCCGTCAAAGGCATACCAGACTGCTTTTTTGTTGGCGAGATAGACCCGCCATTGGATATCGACCAGGGTTCCAGCGTTGCCGCCGCCTTCAATCTGGTCGCCGATGTGGAGCGGCCGGCCTTCCGGATTCTCGTCGTCGTAAGCGTAGATGTGGAATCGCGCCGCGTGGCGTTTGATGCGCCCTTTCGCGTCCTTGAACTTCGTCACCGTTTCCTCGGATACACCATCGGGCGACAGCACGGGATTGCCTTGCGAATCGCAGGCGATGGGCAGAGCGGCCGGCTTCTCGGGCGAAATGCAGAACTCGTCGGGACTGTCTCCCAGTCGCGCGATCCCTATGGCGGGGTGAATGCGATATGTCGAAGGCACGTGCGGGCTCCTGTCCGTGTAGTTACTAATCGTACTTACTTAGTCGAGGAAATTGAGAGACACGCCTTCCAGCCGGAGTAACTCATTCTCTTCCCGATAATCGGCGCCGATAACCACCAGTGTGATCTGCAAGGAGGTCGCGCCGCCATCGAGCAACCGCCTGGCGCATCGAGTGACATTCACCCGATGATTACGGGGCGTGTTGTGACTGCGCGGGCGCAGATCGTACTTGCGGGGACGGGGAGGCGGCGGATCGCAATGGCCCGGACCTCCAAAGCACGATCCGTGGCCGAACACCGCGAGATATCCGGCGTAGTTGGGGTTGTCGAGGGGCGTGGCGGCATTGGCGTCGGGCAGATTCAGGAAGACGCGGATGAAGCACGACCGCGGCAGTTGCGGCACGCGATGCAGGCGCACTTCCGCTCTCTCGAAAGCATGGCGCACCGGCTCGGGAATGTCGATAGGCTGCGACGTGAAGCGGCCCACCGGCGCCCCCGAACCTACCGGCAACACATACGACGACTTGACATACTCATAGCCGAATCGCTGCATGTCGAGAGTGTCGCGAACCGTGTATCCCCAGGGTGTAAGAACCGAATCCAGATCGACCGGATTGGAATTAGGATGTAACTGCTGCCACTCGGACCACAGGCGATCGACGTTGGAATGGATTGGCCAGAAGACAGGATCGTAAGACGCTGTCAAGTTGCTGAACATGTCGCCCAGACCGGGTTGGCTGTACATGTCGTCGCGCGTGTGGAACTTGCGGCCCACCACCTGGACGGACTTGTTGCGGTCGTCCGGCGGCGCGGCGGGCGGGACGTCCGGGTTCATTCCTCCGGTCCAGATATGGAGCGTGTTGTGTGGGTTCTGGTCGATGAAACCGAACGCGTCGTCATAAGAGCTGCCGCCGCCGAAATCGCGAAACGTGCGTAAGCTCAGGATCTGTTCGATGTCTTCCGCGGTTGGATAGTGGTAGTGGATGACCGTATTGATGGTCGTGTTTCCGGAGCCGTCGTGATATTCGGCCGGATAGCGCAGCGGATACCAAAGCGAATTGGCATCGAGCAGCGCATCGATAAATCGCTTCCGTTTGTCGCCGGCGGCATACTCCGCGCCGACTGCATTCGCCACCGCGGTGAAGAATAGCTTGGGCGAAACGTAGTGGTTGCCGGCGACATCCGATTTCAACTTCTCAATTACCTCCGGCGGAAAACCGTGGGCAGCGAGAAACGGGAGAGACTTATCGGTCAGGCGGGCCTGGAACGCCTTCGGAATAATACAGCCCGTCTCGGGCGTTGCGGGCATGTAGCGAGGCATGGTCCAATCCCAGTAAGGCACGGTAACATCGGGACAGTGATCCTGAAGCGCCTGCTCGAACTCGTAGATATAGATCCGGTGCCAGGGCAGAAACCGCTCCCAGCCGTGCTGACAGTGGTTCTGGTGGATGAGAGCGAGATTATTGTAACTGCGCGAATCTTCCGGCCACTTATTCAGCTCGTATAACTCGCGCATGGCGTAGCGGAGTTTCTCGATCTGAGTCTCACTCATGCAATCGACGTTCATGCGCTGCTTGAGCTCTCCGCGCTCAAACATATACTCATTGGCGCCGCCTTGGTGAACGGAGAATTGTTCGGGGTCCGCGACGGGCTCAGTGACACGAGACAGGGCGATGGTGAGAGGCTGGGGCGGGACATCGAAGGCGGCCAGATCGGTATCGGAGCGGGGACAGCCATCGTCGATCCACCCGGCGATTGTCTCGATGTCCGGCGGCGCCACGGCGCTTCCACCCCATGGGAGACGCGGGAAGCGCGATCCATCGAAAGGCGGGTCGCCGCGGAGGCCCTGTATGAGGCCGGAGCGCGACGCGCGGGTTTCGGCCGATGAAGACGAGAGATGGGAACAGCAGGCGTGCCTGGTCTCTTCGGCGGCGATCAACCTTACGCCATAGAGGGTGGCGCCGAGCAGGCGTTCGAGCGGCAACTCCCAGAACGGACCCAGGCCGCCGTAATCGGACGCGCTGTTCCCGGCTGCCGTCCGAAGAATGTCCTGGAACTGTAGATAGCGGCTGGGGGCGGCGGTTTCAGATGATGGCATAGGCTTTCCCATTTGAATGTCGATGATCAGCGTGCTTTCCGCGCTTTGATAACGCTTTGATAGTACGCTGCAATGGTTATATATAACGGTGATTGGTTCACGTGTCAATCAATTTCCCTGGGAGACCGGAGATTCCAATCGGCGCGATGAATCGGCCGGGGTTTTACCGGATGCCGTCGGGCGCCGGAATGATTTTTGGACGGAAGCGGCCGGGCCACCAGGGGGCGCGGCGGGCGACGGATGGATGGCGGTGGGAGCCGGGGTTTGCAGGTTTTGACGAAACGAAGCCAAGGAAGTGGAAGTGACTTAGATTGTTCGGCTTGCAGGGCACCAAGGCCATGGGCCCGCGCCACTTCGGTGGTGTGCGTGCGCTTAGCTGCGGTTTGTTTTAGGGTTGTCATCGGAACCTCGATCTGAGACTAGCAGGCGTTTTTGCGGCTGCAGGGCGTGGCGGGGCTCAAGTGCATTAGAAAGGCCGAAAAATAAAGTTGGAGATCGTGTGAACGTGATTTTCGAGGCGCGCGGATAGCTCGGGTGCGGCGCTATCGCAGCCCGATCCGTTGGCGCGGAAGCCCGAAATGCCGATGTGTCGCTTGGCCATTGGGGGTTCACCTTTTTCCGCTTTAGCGTACTGGGACTTTGTGGAACTTGCGAAGGCAATCACGGCCCGGGTACCAAGCCAGGGGTAAAAGTCCTTGTAGTCCCAGTTACTAAAACCCTTACCACAGGGCGTCAGACCTATGATGAAATTGGGATATGGATCGAGTCGACTTATTGATATTGGCTGTGCTGGCGTTGCTCGCTTTGAGCTGTCCTCTGCACTTGCGATGGATACGCGGCAGAGCCTCGCGCATTGAGCAGCGCACCATGCGCAGCCTAAGACTCGCGATCCAACGCCGCACGCTAATCTGATTACGGCAAAATCGCGACCCACTTGAGTCAGGCAGCGCGAACATCTTATGTCTGCCCGTTAGCGGAATTCGGCCCCTAACGTTCGCGCCGTCTCGATCTGGATCAGCGGCCCCTTGCCGATGCCCGGGCAATATCGCGCGGTTTTCTTCCATTCCCGCCGGCTATCCACCAGCGCCGGCCAAAAGGGAAAGACCCGGCACTGCGCCGGCTTGGCGGGATGAATCGAGCAACCGTGGTCCACAAGAAAGTGACATTGCGAATCGCGCGGCACGCGCAAGCGAAGCTTGTTGCGGGTTCGAAACACGTAACGCCGCTCGAACGTCCTGGCGGACAGACCGACAAAAGCGGCGGCGCGCGCGAGGTCGGCTTCGGTTAGATATACGAAGCCCTGTTGACGGCAGCACTCGGTGCATCCGGGCTGGCATTCAAAGCGAAGACCGGCGGCCATGCCTCATTATGCACGATGTCAGTGCGGTCCGCGAAGATCCGCGACGATCATAGGTGGGCGCGGAGTCATCAGTCACGCGGCCGTCAATTTTATAATTCCCTGCGTTTCAACATTTTCCGTTTCCAACGGGTCTGCATGGCAATACGAGTGTGTCACTCTGAAGCCGGGAGTAACATTGTGAGGAATCTTTTTCAAGAATGCGTCTGATAGCTCTGGGACTACTGGCGTCTGCGCCCTGTGCTATAGCTCAGACGAAGATCCGCGGGTCGCTGGAGTGCGCCAGCCCCGCATTCCACCAGATGATGGAGATAGGCGACCGCGCCGGCCATAGGATGGTTCTGTCGCGAAGAGCGTGCGTGTGGCCGCAGCCGTTGAGAATCGAAGGCGCTCTCAGCAAGCAAGATATCCTCTACCTCTTCACCGACGCTCGTGAAGACGGAGCCCGCGAAACCGGCTATAACACGCTGGTGATGTCTAACGGCGACAGAGTTTTTATGCACTACACCGGCTTCGTGAAAGGCGACAGCCGGAAGCCGGCGTTTGGCGTCGGCACGTTTGCTCTTAGCGGCGGGACGGGAAAATTTCTGGGGATCTACGGGAACGGAACGTCGGTCTCACACAGCGGCGCGGATGGAAAAATGACGGTGCGCGTCGAGGGCCAATACACGCTTCCCAGGCTTCAGTGAAAAAGGTCGCGCACGCCGATGGAGAGAACAGGGCGCCTTTGTCTTCGCCGTTGCCGATTGACATGCCAGGCATAACCAAGCTTGAAGTTCACATAGCTGGCGAGCTCGAGCCGGATGCCGCCGCCGGGACCAATGCGGTTCCTACCGAGCGCGCTTTTGCCGGCCCAATCGAGGCCGCGTCGAAGACGGCTACTGGGCCCAGCGGACAAAATGTTGAGATCCTTGAAGATCGTGTTTAGCGTACGCTTGACGAAGGCGATATCGTTGGCGGCTTTCCGGGCCGCGGCCTTCCGATCGATGGCGTTGGAGTCTTTCAGAATGCCCGTTCCCGATGCGTGCGCGATACTGGCGCGAAATGGCGCCCCAATACCTCTAAGACCGCGCACTACCGGTGACGCTGTCCCCAGCGTCGACTGACCCCGGCGGTTTCGGCGGCTCGCGTCCCCGAATTTGACCAGCGGCCGAGCGTGTACTCCCGCCGGTAGGCTGCCGAGCGGTTGCAGATCGTCACCTTCACCACGCCGTTGGCATCGCACGAGTATTCCTCCTCCACCTCGCACCCGGCGGCTTCGCTCTTGCGGCTCACGTCGATCAGCGTCAGATCGGCGGCGCTCCGCAACGC
>JBEKNN010000228.1:0-14577 GCA_049522755.1 Bryobacteraceae bacterium
ATTCACGCTTGGGCAAACTGGCCGAGGCGCGGGGCCAGCTTGCGGCGGCGGAGGAGGAATACCGGAGCTCGGCGAAAGTGAGCGCGGACGCGGGCTACAACCGGGGAGAAGCGGCTGCGACGATGAGCCTGGGACTGCTGGCGGAGCGGCGCGGGGGGGCGGCGACTGGGTTGGTTTTCTTCAAGAAAGCGCTAGCGCTGAGCCAAAAGGCGGAAGACCCGGCGGGCGAGATCGAGGCGAAATACCAGATCGGACACGTTTTCGCGGAGTCGGGACAGTTGGACGAGGCGCAGCAAGAGGTGGAAGAGGCGGCTGCGCTGGCGGAATCGGAGCGGGACAAGATCCGCGGCGATAAGCTGCGCAGCTCGTATTTCGCAGCGGTGCGGAAGTGCTACGACCTTTATGTGGAAGTGCTGATGCGGCGGCACGCGGGCAATCCGAAGGCGGGATTCGACCGGGAGGCGCTGGAGAAATCGGAGGCGGCGCGCGCGCGGACGCTGTATGACGCGCTGCATATCCGGAGCGGGGAGGCGGGGCGGCATACCGACGAGAGCGCGGACGTGGCGCGGCTCAGGGCGGCGTTGAACGAAAGGTACGAGGCGAGGCTTAAGCTGATTCTCGGCAGGCGGAAGCAGCCTGAGCTGGAGGCGAACGCGGAGCAGATCCGGCGGCTGAGCGCGGAGTACGACCAGGCGCTGGCCGTCGCGGAGGCGGAAGACAAGCCGATCGAGCCGCCGGCGCCGATCACTGTGGCGGAGCTCGCCCGCGGCAGCGCGGATCGCACGATTCTCGAATATCACCTGGGGGAGAGGCGGAGTTACGTTTGGCGGATCGAGCGAGGGGCGATCACGTCGTTCCAGTTGCCGGCGCGCAAGATGATCGTGGAAGCGGTGGAGAAATGGCGGGAGCTGGCGTCGGCAAGGCAAAAGCGTCCGGAGGAGGGCTTCGCGGCGTATCGGTCGCGGGTGGAGGCGGCGGATCGCGAGCTGCCGGTGCAGGCGGCGAAGTTATCGTGCATGCTGCTGGCCGGGGTCCGGTTCGAGAAGGAGGGGCGGCTGACGATTATCGCGGACGGGAGCTTGCAGGCAGTTCCGTTTGCGGCGCTGCCGTCGGACGGCTGCCACAATGCGAACAGCCCGCCGCTGTTGGCGATCAAGGAGATCGCCAACGCGCCGTCTTTGCGGATTGTCACGGCGGCCGCGAGGAGCGTAAGGCGCGCGGCAGCGAAGAAGGAGGTCGCGATTCTGGCAGACCCGGTGTTCAGCGCGAAGGACTCGCGGGTAAAGCCAGAGGCGGGGGTGCCGGCCGCGACGGAGGCCGCAACACTGGGGCTGGCGATGCGAGACGTGGGATTCGGCGCCGAGCTGCCGCGGCTGTATGGGACGCGGAAGGAGGCGTTGGCGATCCTGTCGCTGGCAAAAGGGTCGGCGCTGCCGGCGCTGGACTTCCAGGCGAGCCTGAAGACGGCGCTCAGCCCGAAGCTGGCGAACTACCGGATCTGGCATTTCGCGACGCACGGGCTGGTGGACCCCGCGTCGCCAGACCTCTCGGGGCTGGTGTTCTCGCTGGTGGATGCGAAGGGGCGGCCGGTGCCGGGGTATCTGAAGGTTCAGGATATTTTCGATCTGACGATCGACCCCGACTTGGTGGTGCTGAGCGCGTGCAACTCGGGAGTGGGAGAGCAGTCGGAGGGAGAGGGCGCGGCGGGTCTTTCGTACGCGTTTCTGCACGCGGGGGCGAAGCAGGTGGTTTCGACGATGTGGAGCGTGGAGGACGAGGCGTCGGGTGAGCTGATGACGGAATTCTACAAGGGCCTGCTCGGGGATCACCTGCCGCCGGCGGGCGCATTGCGCAAGGCCCAAATGGCGATGGCGGGGAAAGGCTGGCCGCAGCCGTTTTACTGGGCGGGGTATCTGCTGATGGCGAACTGAATCACGGTTTGGCGCCGAACGCTCAGTATCCTCGCAGCGATTTTGTTGGCGCGTGTAAGGCTCGGAGAGGAACTTCGCCATCTTCCGAATAGGTCACGGATAACGCTGCCCCTGCTGTAGCGGAAAGTGTAGTGGTTTCAGGAAACCCGACGAAACCTGCGGATACCGAGGAGTCCTAGAATCAGTGACTTTGGCCTCAGCGACACCTGGCGATACCGCTTGAATTGGTTTCAGGTTCTAGTTCTCGCAAGGGAGTGGAGGTTCAAGTCCTCTCATCCGCACCAATAACCAAACAAATCAGTTATCCCCTAGATACGGGGACCTGTTTTGGGGTTTCTTAAGGGCCGCTGTCACAGTTATTGTCACTATTCAGAACTGATTCCACGCTCTTCTTGGCTGCGCGGAATTCCTTCAGTCTTTCAGCCGCATCGCTCAAATCCGCCTCGGTTGTGATGTCGTAATAAACTGGCGGCGGGCAGGCGCGCGTTTCAGCGCGACAGCACGGCTGAAACCATGTGGCGATTATTCGCGAGAATCCGGCGCGGTTAATATTAACTCTCATGCGCCGGAGCGGCTCGTATGGGTGTAGAATGTTTGGTATTCCGGAGGCCAAAAGGAAATTCCGGTTGAGGTACAGGACCTTGTTCTGTCGTGTTCGGTTCGCGGCCGCGTTGTTGCCGCCGTTCATGGCGTTGGCTCAACCGGCCGGGAAAGTCTCGTTTCAGAAGGACGTGGCTCCGCTGCTCGCGGAGAAATGCTGGGGGTGCCACGGCGGGTCGATGAAGATGAACGACTTGGCCCTGGACACGCGCGAGGATGCACTCCGGGGCGGCAAGCGTGGACCCGCGCTGATGCCCGGAAAGCCCGAAGAGAGCCTTCTTTATCGAAAAATCGCGGGACTCGATCAGCCGCAAATGCCGTTCGGCGGCCGCCTGAGCGACGACGAAATTGCGGTGTTCCGGGCGTGGATCGAACAAGGCGCGCCTTGGGACGCGAAGCCCGTAACCACAACCGCCGGCCCCGCTCCGGGGGCGTATGAATTCACAGCCGCCCAGCGTGCCTACTGGTTCTTCCAGCCGATTCCGAAGATCGTCGCGGCGCGGCCGGGAGCGCCCCCCGCGTCAACAAACCCGATCGACGCAATCGTGAACGCCGCGCAGGCGGCCAAGGGCATCCGGGCAAACGCGCCCGCCGACAAGGTGACGCTGTTGCGGCGTGCCACGCTCGATTTGACGGGTCTTCCGCCAACGCCCGAGGAGGTCCAGGCGTTTCTGACCGACAATGCGCCCGACGCGTTCGCGAAGGTGGTGGACCGGCTCCTCGCCTCGCCGCAATACGGCGAGCGATGGGGGCGCCAGTGGCTGGACGTGGCCCGCTACGCGGACACGAACGGCTTCAAAGCCGACGAAGCGCGCCCGAACATCTGGCGCTACCGCGACTACGTGGTGAAGGCGTTCAACGAAGACAAGCCCTACGACCGCTTCATCCGCGAACAGATAGCGGGCGACGAGATGTATCCGGAAAGCATCGAGGCGCATATCGCCACGGGTTTCCTGCGCCACTACACGGACGAGACCAACCAGCCCAGCATGGAACTCCGCCGCGAGGAACTGCTGCAGAACATCACGGACACGGTCTCGACGGCGTTCATGGGCCTCACCTACGGCTGCGCGAAGTGCCACAACCACAAGTTCGATCCGATTCTGCAGAAGGATTACTACCGGCTTCAGGCGTTCTTTGAAAATGTGCAGGCGAAGGACGACTACATTCCGCTCTCCGGCGCCGCCCTCGAAGCGGAGCGCAAGCGGGCGGCGGATTACGAGGAGAAGACCCGGGACATTCGCGCCGCCATGCACGCGCTGGTCGCGCAATTCGCCGCGGCCGATGCCAAAGAGTACATGAACCGGTTCTCCGAAGGCACTCGCGAAGCGATCCTGACGCCTCCCGAACAACGCACCCCCTATCAAGCTCTGCTGGCCGTCAAGGGCATGCCGCAGATCACCTATCAGGACGAAAAGCTGGCTGCGAGGCTCAAAGGCGATGAGAAGAAGCAGTTCGACGAACTGGCGGCGCAACTGAAGCAGTTCGACAGCCTTAAGCCCGATTCGCCCCACGCTCAGACGATGATCGATCAGGGCGTCGACTCGCCGAAGTCGTACGTGCTGGCGGCCGGGTCGTGGAACGCGCCAAGGGAGGAAGTGCATCCCGGCTTCCTCTCGATCCTCGATCCCGGCGACGCCAAATACTCGCAGCCCGAGGCGGTTGCGAGCACGGGACGCCGCACGGCCCTCGCCAACTGGCTCGCCGATCCGAACAATCCGCTCACGCCCCGCGTGATGGCGAACCGGGTCTGGCAGGGCCACTTCGGAACCGGTGTCGTGGCCACAAGCGGCGACTTCGGAATCATGGGCGAGCGCCCCGCGAACCAGGCTCTGCTCGACTATCTGGCCGCTTCGCTCGTCGAGAACGGCTGGAGCATCAAGAAGCTGCACCGGCTGATCATGCTGTCGAACACCTATCGGGAGTCGTCGCTCAGCGAGCCGGCCGCGGCGGCGATCGATCCCGACAACAAGCTCATGTGGCGCTACCCGCGCCACCGCGCCGAGGCCGAGGTGGTTCGCGACGCTATGCTGTTCACGGCGGGCCGGCTCAACCTCGATATGGGCGGACCGGGCGTTCGGCCGGAGCTGCCGGAGGGAGTCGACACCTCGGGTTACTCGACGTGGAGCGTGAATAAGGACGAGGCCGACACCCGCCGGCGCAGCATATACGTGTACGTCAAGCGCGTGCTCACCTACCCGATGTTCGAGGCATTCGACGCGGCAACCTCGGAGGAGAGCTGCCCGCGCCGCTTCTCAACCGTGGTTCCCTCGCAGGCGCTCACCCTGATGAACGACAAGTACGTGCTCGAGTGGTCGCGCTCGTTCGCGAGCCGGGTGCTTACCGACACCGGCTTGACGCGCGAGCAGCAGATCAACCGCGCGTACCGGATCGCGTTCGGGCGGGCCCCGGAGCCGGACGAAATTACCGCGGTGTCGGACTTTCTGACCAGGCAGGCAGCACTCGTTTCCGGTCGCATGGCGCGGAACGAACCCGTGCTCCTGCCCGACCGGATTCCGGCGGGAACAGAACAATCGTTCGCGGCCGCGTTCGTGGATTTCTGCCACGCGCTCATGAGTTCGAACGAGTTCCTGTACATCAACTAACGGGAGCAACATGCTGGACCAGCTCAGGCACCACTGGAAGGTAGGCTCGCGGCGGGAATTCTTCACGCGAGCGGGGAGTGGACTCGCCGCCATGGCGCTGGCCGCAATGGTCGAGGAGGACAAGGCGAAGGCCGCCGTGTCCGATCCGCTGGCGGCGAAGCAGCCGCACCACGCGCCCACTGCCAAGTCGGTCATCTTCCTTTTCATGGAGGGAGGGCCGAGCCACGTCGATCTTTTCGACTACAAGCCCGCCCTGATCCATATGGACGGACAGCCGATTCCGGATTCGATCGGCAAGCCGAAGCTGACCGCGCAGGGAACGCAGAACAACACGCTTATGGCGCCGAAGCGCGTGTGGAAACAACGCGGACAGAGCGGAATGTGGGTTTCCGATTGGTACGAGCACACCGGCGCGTTCGTCGACGAGATGACCATCGTCCGCTCGTGCTGGACCGACGGCATCAACCACGTCGGCTCGGTTTGCGAGATGAACACCGGCTCGATTCTGGCGGGCCGGCCGTCACTCGGCGCCTGGTCGACATATGGGCTGGGCACCGCCAACAAGAACCTGCCGACGTTCGTCGTCATGACCGACGACAAGGATCCGCTGGGCGGCGCGAACAACTGGAGTTCGGGCTTCCTGCCCGCCGTTTACCAGGGCACGCAGTTCCGCCGCGGCGAGACGCCGATCCTGGACCTGAAGCCGCCGGCGGCGATTTCCGACGAGCAGGAGCGCAACGAACTGGGTTTGCTCCGTTCCCTCAATGAAATCTGGTCGCGCGACAAGTCGGACGATTCGGAACTCGACGCCCGCATTCGCTCGTACGAGCTGGCATATCAGATGCAATCGGCCGGGGCCGAGGCGGTTGATTTATCCAGGGAAACGGCGGAGACGCGGAACCTGTACGGACTCGACGACCCGGCGACCGCGGTCTATGGCGGCAACTGCCTGATGGCGCGCCGGCTGGTCGAGCGCGGCGTGCGCTTCATCGAGTTATATTGCGGCTCGGGAAGCGGCTGGGACGCGCACCAGCACATCGAATCGAATCACGGTAAGTGGTGCAAGGCGTCGGACAAACCGATCGCCGGCTTGCTGGCGGATTTGAAGCAACGCGGACTGCTTAAGGACACTCTGGTCGTCTGGGGCGGCGAGTTCGGTCGAACGCCTTTCAACCAGCAGGGCGACGGGCGCGACCACAATCCGTGGGGCTTCACGATGTTCATGGCCGGCGGCGGCGCCAAGGGCGGCCAATACGTGGGCGCGACCGACGAGATCGGAATGCGCGTGGCCGAGCGGCCCGCGCACGTGCACGACATCCACGCGACGGTTCTTTGGATGATGGGTCTCGACCACCTGAAGACGACCTATCTCCACAACGGCCAGAACGAGCGGCCTACCGTGCTGGCGGGTCAGGTGATCAAAGAGATTCTCGCGTAACCGGCTCCCATGAAACGGTTCCTTTTGTGCTGGGCCGCCCTGGTGTTTGTGACAGCGGCGGCGCCTCCCGCGGTGGAAATCCTCGTCGGCACGGGCGAGAAGGGCTTCTCGGAGACGCAGGTCAATAATCCCTACGGGATGGCGATCGGACCGGATGGCGGCCTCTACTTCTGCGACCTGGACAATCAGCGCATCCGGCGACTCGACCTGAAGACCCATCGGCTGACGACGATTGCGGGCAACGGAGAGGCGGCCTACAAGGGCGATGGCGGACGCGCGGTTGAGGCGTCGCTCAACATGCCGCACGAGATTCGCTTCGACGCAAGAGGCGACCTGTACATCGCCGAGCGCGATAACCACGTAATCCGGAAGGTCGATATGAAGACGGGGCTGATCTCCACCGTCGCGGGCACAGGGATTGCCGGCTATTCCGGCGACGGCCAGCCGGGCGCCAGGGCCCAACTGCGGCAGCCGCACAGCATTCTCTTCGACCGCGACGGAACGCTGCTGATTTGCGATATCGGCAACAACAGGATTCGGCGGCTGCATCCCGAGACCGGCATCATCGAAACCTGGGCGGGAACCGGCGAGGCGGCGCCGACTCCCGAAGGCGCTCCGGTGAAAGGAACGCCCCTGCGCGGCCCGCGCACTCTGGCCCTCTCCCCGGCGGGCGACCTGTTCATCGCGCTGCGTGAAGGCAACGCCATTTATCGCGTGGATGCCAAGACGCAGACATTGCACCGCGTCGCGGGAACCGGTGAGCAGGGCTACGCGGGCGACGGAGGACCCGCGCTCGAATCGAAGCTTTCGGGACCGAAGGGTCTGACCTACGGCGACGGCGACGACCTTTATGTGGCGGACACCGAGAGCCACACGATTCGCAGGATTGCGCTGCGGACCGGAGTCATCTCAACGGTGATAGGCACGGGAGCGCGGGGAGATGCGCCGAACCCCGATCCGTTGAAGTTCAGCCTTTCGCGGCCACACGGCGTTTTGTTCAACGGCGGTGTGTTGTATATCTCCGACAGCGAGGCGCACCGGATTCTCGCGTTACGGTGACAAGTGTGGCTGCCGGAAACTACATGGCCAACTGTGAAAGCCAGGCTTCGCTGTTTCCGAACGGAGCGTGGCTCGGTATCTGCGGCGCATTCGGCGCCATGGTGACCCAGGCAAACGGCGCCTTGCGTTTCTCCACAATCACCGTGAGGTGGTCGTCGCCTTCGACTTCTTCATGGCGCCTACGCTTCCGGCAGCTTAACTGCTTCTTCGTCATCGAGAATGCGCGCGCTCTGAGCGAAAGTCGGCCACTCGGGGAATGGTCACCCTTTGAAGCGTTGTTCGGCTATCACTCCACAGGAAGTCCGCTTTCTGGGAGATGACGAGTCTGGCGATAACGGCCGCCTACGACGCTGCCCCGGGCGCCACAGCGCCAGCCGGCAGAGCATTCGCCGGCCCGGCGGGCGTCCACGCTTGGCTTTCGGGTTCCTACCTGCCCGGTCCATATGGTCGGAAGCCGCCTGTCCTGCTTGCCCTTCCCTCGGTTCGCTGGCTGCAACCCATCGCTTCGATGTTGTGGTCTACGGTGGCACTGCCGGCGGCGTCATTGCGGCGGTCTCTGCCGCTCATGAAGGTCTCGACACCGCCCTGCTCGGACCCGGCCGTCATGTGGGCGGCATGGTATCCGGCGGCCTGGCTGGACGTGTCGGCCGTGTCACCAGACCCTGCCACGGAGCGACGATGGGCCGAACACTCGGAACTCCCGTCTCGACCCCGCGGATTTATTTGGCGCCCTTGATTTATTTGGCGCCCTTCTCGATCAGAAAACTGACAACACTGTTGTACTTCAGGGCCTTCGCAGCCGCAAGCGCCGTGCGGCCGTCGGTGTTGGCGGCATTGACATCGACGCCAAGATCCGCCGCCAGCTTGACGGCTTCGAGCGTCAGCGCTTCCCGGCCGCCGCTGGCGGGTTGAACCCACGCCGTCCCACCGCCCATTCCCGTCGCGGCCATGAGGGCCGTCGTCACTTCGGTCTTGTGTTTGAACCCTTGTTTCTCCGACACTTCGTCGGAATGGTGTACGAACAGTGGATCGGCGCCATGCTTCACCAGAAGGCGCATGACTCCCGGTTCGCTGAAACGGGCGGCCAGCCAGAAGGGCGTCGCTCCGACCAATGCGGGCTCGAAGTGGAAGTCATAGGACGAGCGGCGGGTGGGAGTCCACGTCCGCAGCGGCGTGTTTGCGTCCGCGCCGCAGTCCAGAAGACCGCTCACCATCTTTTCATCCCGGCGCATGATCGCCTCGTGCAGCGCGGTAAAGCCGGCCGCGGCCGCGTTCGGGTCGGCGCCCTTTTCCAGCAGAAATTCGACGAGCTCCCGATAGCCGGAGTGTGCGGCAAGAACCGTGGCGCTGACGCCCCACGCATCGGCATCGTTCACGTTGGCGCCGGCAGCCACAAGCAGCTTCGCCGAAGCCAGATCGCCCACGCGCGCCGCAAACATCAACGCGGTGTCGCCGCCGTGCGGGATCTGCCGGTTATATTCGGGATAACCATGTGGCGGAACGGCCATCATCTCGCTCCACACTTCCGAGCGAACATGGACATCGGCGCCGTGGTCCAGCAATAGCTTCACGACTTCGGAGTGCTTCTGCGCCACCGCCCACATGAGCGCGGTCTGGCCGCGCACGCCCCGTGCGCTGACGCTCGCGTCCTTGTTCAGCAGTTGTTCCACGACGCCGGGATAGCCCGATCGGGCGGCGACCATTAGCGGCGTCTCGCCGGCCACCAGAGCCAGATTCGGGTTCGCGCCAGCCTCCAGCAGCCTCCGGACCATGGCCGCGCTTCCGTTCTGGCTGGCCGCCCAAAGCGGCGTGACGCCAAGATCGGTCGCCCGGTTCACATTGGCGCCGGCGTGAATCAGCAACCCGGCGCTTTCGAGATCGTCCCGATAGCTCGCCCAAAGCAGGGCCGTCGAGCCGTCATTTTCGGCTGCGTTGACGTCCGCCTTTTTCCGGAGCAGAGTGCGTAAGGCATCCCGGTCGCCGCTCTTGGCCGCGTCAACCAGCGTGGGCCCATCGCCGCCGGCTCCCATGAGGAACACAGCGAGGCTTAGCGGGATCAGACGGTGCAAAGCGGTCGCGGTCCGCATGGTTTCCACTCTGTCTATCTAAACCCCGGAGAGAGTATCCAGCGGGAGTTTTCCGGTGCTGCCGCCGAGCCGCTCCACGGGCACGTCGAGCTTGTCCATCAGCGTCACCAGCAGGTTTGCCATGGTGGGCTTGCCGGAATAATGGAGATGCCGGCCGCCCTTGAGCCGTCCTGCTCCGCCGCCCACCAGGAGCAACGGCAGGTTGTCGCCCGAGTGCTGGGTGCTGTTCGAAATGCCCGACCCGTAGAGGATCGTCATGTGGTCGAGCAGCGAGCCGTCGCCATCGGGCGTGGCGCGGAGCTTCGCCAGATACTGCGCGAAAAGCTGCGCGTGATAGCGGTTGATTTTGGACATGTGCGCGATCAGTTCGGGCACATTGTTGTGGTGTGACAGCGGATGATGCGCCTCGGGCACGCCAATCTGAGGGTAAGGGCGCGCGCTTTGTTCCTTGCTGAGCATGAATGAGATCACGCGGGTGAGATCGGACTGAAACGCCAGCGTCTGCAAATCCAGCATCACTGCCAGGTGATCTTCGAAGACCGGGGGGCTCCCTGCGGCTGCTCCATCGACGGTAGTTCAATATCGCGCTGCTGATCCGCCTTCTGAATGCGGCGTTCGACATCGCGGACAGCCTCAGTATATTCGTTGACCTTGACCTGGTCCTGCGGCCCGAGCTGCCGCTTGAGGTCCGCCAGCTTTTCCGTCACCGAGTCCAGAATGCTCTTATGCTGTTGCAATCTCGCATCGCGCGCAGTCCGCTCGGTGCTGTCGCTATCGCCAAACAACTTCTCGAACACCGCCCGCGGGTTCCACTCCATGGGCAACGGCTGGGTGGGGCTGCGCCATGACAGCGTGTGCGTGTATGCGCAGCTCAGGTTGCCCGTGCAGGCGCCGGCGTTGGCGGGCAAATCCATCGAGAGCTCGAGCGAGGCGACCTGCGTTTCCTCGGCGAAGCGTCTCGCCAGTAACTGGTCCATCGAAACGTCGGCGATAATCTCTACCTCGTTTCGCCCTCCGTGCGTCGCGCCGGTGAGAAACGATCCGGAGGCCCCGGCGTGGATGTAGTTCCAGTTTGCCTTGATGCCGGACAGCACCAGCATTTGATTCCGGAAGGGCGCGAGCGGCTCGAGAATGGGCGTGAGCTCAAAGCCGCTCCCTTCAGCCTTCGGCGTCCAATACTCCATGGCCATCCCGTTCGGCACGTAGAACGTTTGAAACCGGTGCACGGGCTTCGCGGCGGGGTTCGCGCGCAGCGAGAACGGTGGAAGCATCGCATCGAGGAACGGCAGCGCCATGGTCGCGCCGAATCCCCGAAGCACGGTCCGCCGCGGCAACGATTTCGTCAGAAAGGCCATGTCTGTCGTCTCCTCACTTCATTGTCTCTTCAATTCAGTAGTCTAAATCAGTCCGAGGGCGCATCCGGCGGCGTCGCTTTCAGGAAAGCAGGGCTCTCCACAATACCGAGAATGATCGACGACCAGCGGTACTCGTGCCCCGCGGCGGCCCGGACGATTTCGCGCATGGCCGGCCGATCGTAGTACTCAAGCCTGCGCCCCAGGGCGTAGGACAGAAGCTTTTCGGTGACGGTGCGCGGAAATTGCTCGGGCTGCTCAAGCAGCAGCGCCCGCAGTCCCGAAAGGCCCTCAATCTTCGCCCCGCTCACCGTGGAGCCGCTCGCGTCGACTGGCTTGCCCGATTCGTCCACGGTCCGCCACCCCCCGATCACGTCGAAATTCTCCAGCGCAAAACCTAGCGGATCGATCACGGAATGACAACTGTTGCACGAGGGGTTCTGCCGGTGTTGCGCCAGCCTCTCGCGCATCGACAGCTTCGCGGCGCCGGGCTTCGCATCGAGGTTCGTGTCCACTCCGGGGGGAGGCGGCGGCACGGGCAAGCCAAAGATATTGTTCAGCAGCCATTTGCCGCGCAGCACGGGCGAGGTGCGGTCGGGGTAGGACGTGGTCGCGAGCAGCGCTCCCTCGGCCAGCAGCCCGCCGCGCTGATCGTGGTTCGGAAGGCTGACACGGCGGAACCGGCTGCCATAGATCCCGGCAATTCCATAATGCCGCGCCAGCCGTTCGTTGACGAACGTATAATCCGCGTTTAACAGATCGTCCACGCTGCGATCCTCGCGCAGGGTACTCGCAACAAACAACTCCGTTTCGGTTTTGAACGCCTGCAGCAGACTCTCGTCATAGTTCGGATAGCGCTCCGGATCGACCACTACCTCCGGGACGCGGCGCAGATTCAACCATTGGGCGGCGAAGTTGTTCACCAGCGCATCGGTGGCCCGCGAATCGGCAAGCATTCGCCGCACCTCCTTCTCGAGCACTGGCGGATTGGTGAGCTGTCCGCGCTCCGCGAGGGTCAGCAAGCGATCGTCGGGGATGCTGCTCCAGAGGAAAAACGACAGGCGCGAGGCCACCTCAAGATCGCTGAGGCGATAGGGGGCTTTTACCGCCGTGGCCGGGTCATGATGGACGCGCAGCAGGAAGTCTGGGTCCACCAAAAGCCGTTCGAGCGCGAATTGAATCCCGTTGTCGAAGCTTCCACCATCGCGCCGGCCACTGTCGAAAAACTCGAGCAGCGTCTGCACGTCCGCTTTGGTTACGGGCCGCCGATACGCGAGCCGGGCCATTCTGGAAAGAATTCTCGCGGCGCAAGCGCGCTCATCGGCGCCGGGCCGGGGCTGGCAGATGAAAATGGCGCGGCGGCTCGGAGTGTCTTTCGCCGTTCCGGCGGGCTGATAAGGACCGCCGATCTCGACTCTGCCGACGTTCGCGTAATCCATGTACACCTGGTCGTCGGCAATGACCCTGCCTCTCTGCAGCGGCTGAGGGAGCCCTTCCGGCTCCCACATTTCCCGCACAAACGATACACCGACGACACGGGGACCCGCCTGGACGGGAAGGCGAATTTCCAACCCGGCGTCTCCGGTAACCTGCATGTACTCTTCCCATTCGGGGTCGCCGGCGAAGCCTGGCTCTCCACTGCCGGCCCAACTTTCGGCGGCGGGCCGGCCGTGGGCGGCGCCTCCCACCGTGAACCGCTTCAGCAGCTTGCCATCCAGGCGGACGTCGAGCCGCTGCGGCCACCCGATGCCCTTCAGGTAATCCTGATACTGCCTTTGCAGGCGGACCTTGATGAGGTATTCGCCATCGACCGGAAAGTTGTAATGAATCGCGATGCCGCCGCGAGATCCCAATGGCAGGTCTTCACTCTGCCGGTCGTTTTGCAGTACATGCAGCGGGATCTGGAATGTCTCGAGCTTAGGCTTGGCGGGCGGAAGACCGGTTGCCAACCGAGTCACCTGCCGGGCCACCGACATGTATCGCTCGAGATGTGCTGTCGAAATCGAGAGGACATCGGCGAAGTTGTCGAAACTGCCGTCGGCCGTCTCATCCCCGGGGAGCAGCGGATTCAGATCGATGTCGAGCGCGAACAAGTCGCGAATCGCATTGCCATATTCCGCGCGATTGAGACGATGGACCGCGGCGACTCTGCCCGGATTCGGCTTGGCCGCCCACGCGCGATCGATATCGTTTTCGAGCGATGCCGCGACGGAGCGATAGGCGGCCGCAGCGGGCCGGAGCATTCCGGGCGGCGGCATCGAGCCGGCCCGAAGCTTCGCGATGACCCGCTCCCAAACTTCCGCATTGGCGGCTGGCTTCGCGACGTCCAGACTATCGAAGGCAAGTCCGGCGGTGTGAAGTTTCTGATTATGGCATGTGACGCAGTACTTGTCGAAGAATGCCCGGGTATCGGCGACAGGGGACGTGGCCTGAGCGCCTGACACTGCCACCGCGAGAACCGCGCCGGCAAGCAGCGCGACGATGGATGCGAGCGCAAGCGAGCGCCGCCCCGGCATGGGCAGACGCGCAAGTCTAAAGGAGCGCGTTTCGTCTAATCTGCGACCAGTCAAGTCCTTTATTGTCAAAATTCGCTGCCCTTGCAAAGACCCAAGCGCAGGTGGCCCGCTGCTCCTCTGTCGTCGGAGTCACAGCGTGTTTAACCGGCCGCGGCCGGTGGCCTGACTTGCTTCTGCACGAATCGAGTATACACCCACGAACGGCCAACCCGTTTGAGCATGCGCTAGCAAAGGGGCACGCAGCCTGACCGTGCCAGAGCCGACGCACTCTGGAGGGCGGCCGCGACACGCGCCTCGCGGTCGCCGTTCCGGGCATACCGTGAAATTCGCCCTCGTCTGGCTCGCTGTTAGTCGGGCGCCGTAGCGCCAGCCGCACAGCATTCACCGCCCCCGGGTTGTTCCCCCTTGGCTAAACGTCGCCGGAGGCTGCCGGCCGCCTCGGGCATGGCGTGAAGTGCGCGCATATTGCGCTCGGTAAGCTGGGCGCCGCAGCCCCAACCACATCTCATCCACGGCCCTCGGGGGCGCCCGATGAGGTAGGGTCCTTTAGATATTCGAGTAAGCCCGTACGGTGACGGAGGGTATCGTTCTTCAAACAGTCCGTAGAGTCCTGATCACCACTTCGCCGGGCGAAGCTTGACGACCCGCTTGGTTCGTGTTTCGGCCACGTAAATCGAGCCATCGCGACCGACCGCGATATCGTGAACGGCGTTGAACACCGGATCGCCGGGTTTGCCGAAGCCGATCGACGCGACAATATTCCAGTCGTGGTCGAGCTTGAGGATGCCGGTGTGTTCGGTATCGTAGTCGGCGCGGCGAACTCCGGCGTAAAGGAAACCATCGGAATCGGCGTCAACGCAAGAGACGCGCCCTGTCGTTTGAGCGTCCTTTGCACCGGTCCACTGCCGCTTAAACTTGCCAACTCGGTCGAACAGTTGAAGGCGCGAGTTTTCGCGGTCGGCGACGAGGACGTCGGTAGTGCCGGGCA
>JBEKNN010000229.1:0-14542 GCA_049522755.1 Bryobacteraceae bacterium
TCCACGCCCATCTCGATTCCAACTTTGCCAATTCCGTCATCCAGGGCGAGGGCCAATGGCAGTTGACGGGCGATTATCCCGGCAGCGCCGACCTCAGTTTTTCCAAGCTCGATTTCAATCAGCTTCACGATTGGATTTCCCCCAACGCTCCATCCGCCGTCAGCTTCACCGGCTCCGCCGAAGGCGACTTGCACGTGGAGGGCAGCGCGCTGAAACCCGAAACCCTCAAGGCCGAATTGCGCATCCCCAAGTTCACCATTTCACCCGTCGCGCAGATGGGCACGGCTGCGCCCATCACGCTCGCCAATTCCGGCCCCATCGTCGCGCGTCTCGCAAACTCCGTAGTCACCGTGGAGAGCGCCCACTTCACCGGACGCTCCACCGATCTTTCCTTGACCGGCAAAATCACTCTGCGGGAAAAGAACCCGCTCGATCTGCGCGTCAATGGACATATCGACCTCGCCGAGCTGCACGATATCAATCGCGACTTCGTCGCCTCGGGCGTCGTCACCGCCGACGCATCCGTGCGCGGCGACTTCGGCTCTCCGCAAATCAACGGCCGGATGCAGTTTGAAAAAGCTTCTTTCAACATCGCCGATTTCCCCAACGGCATTTCCAACGCAACTGGCGCCATTGCCTTTAGCGGCGACCGCGCCACTATCGAGAACCTCACCGGCGAAACCGGCGGCGGCACAGTGTCGTTGAGCGGCTTCGCCACCTACTCGGATGGCCAGGCGGTCTTCCGCGTACACGCCGCCGCCCGCCAGGTTCGCGTGCGCAAGCCCGCGGGCGTCAGCACCGTGGCCAATGCGGAGTTGAACTTCACCGGCTCCGACACGCACAGCATGCTTTCCGGCGCCATCACGGTTCTGCGCGCGGCCTTCAACCCCGACTCCGATTTCAGTTCGCTGCTGGCCCAATCCGCCGAGCCTGTCCGCACTCCCGCCGCGCAGACCGGCCTGCTGGGCGGCCTGAACTTCGATGTGCAGATCAATACGTCGCCCGACATCCAGGTGCAAAGCTCGCTCACGCAGGACGTCCAAATCGACGCCAACCTCCATCTGCGCGGCTCCGCCAGCAATCCGGCGCTGCTCGGCCGCGTCAACATCACCCAAGGCCGCGTGCTTTTTTTGGGAACCAAGTACACCATCAACGGCGGCTCCATTGCGTTCTACAACCCTGTCAAAATCGCGCCGGTCCTGGATATCGACCTGAATACCAAGGCGCAGGGCATTGATATCACGCTCACCATTTCGGGCCCGGCGGATCATCTGACATTGATACCGAGCTCCGACCCGCCCTTCACCTACGACGAGATCATTTCGCTGCTGGCCACCGGCCGCCCGCCCAGCTCCGATCCAGCTCTACTGTCGGCCCAGAGCACGTCGCCAGCGGCCTATCAGCAATCCGGCCCCAATTCGTTGCTGGGCAGCGCCCTCGCGACGCCCGTGACTGGCCGCCTGCAGCGCTTCTTCGGCGTCAGCAGTTTGAGAATCGATCCCACCATTCCCGGTATCGACGCCAACCCGCAAGCCCGCCTGACTCTCGAGCAGCAGGTCACGCCCAACGTCACTTTCACTTACATCACCAACGTCACCACCAGCAACCCCCAGATCATCCAAGTAGAATGGGCCATCAGCAAGAAATGGTCGGCAGTCGCCCTGCGCGAAGAAAACGGCATGACCGGCCTCGACATCTTCTTCAAGAAGCGCTTTTAGTGGGGCAGCCAATCCTGGCTGCAGCCGCCTTTCAGGCGGCTTCTTGCCTTGTGCGCAAACCCGAAGTTCGCTGCCGACACTTGCTATCATGAACATCTGGGGCTCTATGTCCGAACCACTGAATCGGCGCGATTTCCTGAAAGCGGCTGCCATCGCCGCTGGCCCCGTCGTCATCTCCGCCCGCGGCGCCAATGACAAGATCAACATCGGCTGGATCGGCGTCGGCACGCGGGGTTACGCCGCCCCCGATTGGCTCCATACCGCCGCGCCCAACGACGTTCGGATCACCGCCATCTGCGATACCTATCAGGGTTACATCGACCGCGCCCAGGATCGCATGAAGACCATCTGGGGCAACACTCCCAAGGTCTACGCCGATTACCGCGAGTTACTCGCCGACCCGTCCATTTATGAGTACCCCGATAACTTCCAAATCGATTACAGTTGCTACTTCGGTAATGATCGCTACGGCTATGGCGAGCAGATCTGCGGCAACGAAGGAACCATCAAGGTAATGAACCGCGAGGATCTCTACTTTACCCCCGAGTCATTCAAAGGCAAGCCGTCCGACGCCGTCAAATCGCGCGGGTCCATCCTCGGCGATGAGAAGCCGATTGCGCCGCCCGCCATCGGTCGGCATGCCGCCATTTCCGGCCACATGGCTACTGTCTCCTTCAAGAACCAGAAGAACGTGATTTGGGACGAGGCCGCCGGCAACGTCCATTTCGCATAGGTGTTTATGGCCGCCGCAGCCCGCACCGCGAATCCCGCCGCCAGCGTCGTACCCTACACGAACGCCCCAAAATGGATTATCGGACGCGGCGTCGACTTATCCTTAGTTATCGGTAGCTCAGCCGCCGGTTACCTCTACTTACTGCTCTATGTGGCATTCCACGTGCCCATCACCTATCTCTGGTGGTTCTGGTCGGTAGGTCTCGACGGCACTCACATCTTCGGCACCGCCTCGCGAACATTCTTCGATAGCGAAGCGCGCGCCAAACATCCCAAGTTACTCTTTGGCAGCCTCCTGTTCTTCTTCTCGCTTGGACCCATCATGGTTCTGGCCGGGCTCAAAGGTTGGCTGGCGTTGTTAGTCGGCGTCTGGGCTTACTATCATGTAGTCAAGCAACACTACGGCTTCATGGTTCTCTACAAGGTCAAGAACCGCGACTTAGCGCGCCTCGATAACAACCTCGACCGCCTGTTTCTCAGCGTGATGCTGATCTTCCCGCCGTTCCATCGTTTCTTCCTCGACCATCCCGAGGAGCTAGGGCTGCCTTTTCGCCCGCTGCATAACTTAGCCGCCCCCGCCTGGATGATCGTGATCGCCGTCGCCGCGACTTACCTCGCTCGCCAAATCGTGCGCTATCGTGCGGGCGATCGCCCCGACATCCCGAAGTTTCTGCTGTTCGCGGGCGTGATCCCGCTGCACTGGCTCACTTTCGCTTACATGAGCTGGCAGGCCGCGGTACCCACCGTGACCATCGTGCATAACTTGCAATACCACGCCCTGGTGTGGTTCCACAATCGCAACCGCTATGGCGTCCCGGATAGCGAAGCGAAGCACGGCGCGGTTCCGGCCGCCATCGGCCGCCACTTACTCGCCTATATCGGCATCGCGCTGGCATTCAGCGCGCTTTACCGCATCCCCGGCTTTCAACTGGGCAGCTCCAGCGATCTGGCTTTCGGCTTCTTCTGCGGCTTCGGCCTGACGCACTACTTCCTCGATAGCCGCATCTGGCGCGTTCGCCACGATCCGGGCCTGCGGCAAGCGCTAGGCATGGGGTAACGGTCTTGGTAGCGCCGGCGGTGGTAGCGCCGGCGGTGGTAGCGCCGGCGGTCTTGCCGCCGGTTGGTTTCTCATCGCGACCTGGCGCCGCTTGCTACCCTGAACCTTGATCCCCGAAAAAGCCCGCTGGCGCCCCACCGCCAGCTACCTCATGCAAACCGAGGCGCACGTCTACGCCTTGGCGGTCGCCGCCAGCGTGCTGCTCTCTTTCTACCCGTTCCTCACGGTGATGCTCTCGTTCTGCCGCAACATCCTGCACTGGCCCGCGGCCGTCCAGGCGATCTACATCGCGCTCGACGATTACTTCCCCGGCGATCTGGGCGTTTTCGTCCGCCACAATCCGCCTCGCCAATCCATTCAGGTAGGCTCCATGCTGCTGCTGTTGCTCACCGCTAATGGGGTCTTCGAACCGCTCGAAGTGGCGCTCAATCGCGCCTGGCGCGCGCCGCGCAATCGTCCGTACTGGCGCAACCAACTGGTGGCGCTGGGCATGATCTTCGCCTGCGGATCGCTGGCGCTGCTCTCCCTGATGTTCACCGCGCTCAACCGCAAATGGCTGGGCGATTGGGCTGGCGCGCATGCCGGCGAGGTGTGGTTGAACCTGATCGTCTTCAAACTCGCCGCCGTGCCGCTCTCCATCCTGGCGCTATTCCTGGTCTACTGGATCCTGCCCAACTGCAAGATCGATCCCCGCCACGTTGCGCCCGCCGCCATCCTTGTAGGGTTGATCCTCGAAGCCCTCAAATATCTGAACCTCCAGGTATGGCGTCTCATGCAGAACAAAATCAGCGCCGAGTACGGCGTTTTCCAACACTCCGCCACCATCCTCTTATGGAGCTTCACCGCCTCGATGATCGTCCTGGCCGGCGCCGAATGGAGCGCGAGGCGCGCACTGGCGACGCAGGATCTCGACGCAGAGACGCTGAGACGCTGAGAAACTCTAGCTTGCTTCTCTGCGCCTCAGCGTCTCTGCGTCGAAAAGACACTCTCTCCCCTTTCTCCGGTAGTGTCCTAATGTTAGGACACTACCCTTTCTCCAGATCCGCTATTATTAGGACACCAGGAACTTACTTATGAGGGATTGGAAAGCCATCGCCAAAGCCAGCGGTTCACCACTTACCGGCAAAGATCTTGACGCCCTCATTCTGCCTTTGGAAGCGCTCGAAGCGACCTTCCGTCCGCTGACTAAGGATCTGTCTCCCGATCTGGACCCCTCCGTGGAGTTCCGCATGGAGGCGGACGTCGAGTGACCATTCGCGAAGCCGCCGATGCAATCCGCGACAAGTGTGTCTCTCCAGTCGAATTAGCCACCGCCGCCATCTCGCGCATCGGCCGGCTCGATTCCACTCTCCGCGCCTTCATCACCGTCACCGCCGATTACGCCATGCTGCGCGCGCGCCAGGCCGAAACCGAGCTCGCCGCCGGCCGCGACCGCGGCCCTCTGCACGGCATCCCCATCGCCGTCAAAGACCTCTTCGCCATGCGCGGCGTGCGCACCACCGCGGGCTCCAGGATTTTCGAAAACCGCGTTCCCGATTTCGATTCGGCGGTTGTCGAGCGGCTCGAAGCCGCCGGCGCCGTGATTCTCGGCAAGCTCAACATGCACGAGCTCGCCTACGGGGTCACATCCGCCAATCCGCACTTTGGCGTGGTCCGCAATCCGTGGAACACCGGGCGCAGTCCCGGTGGGTCCAGCGGCGGATCGGGCGCGGCCGTCGCCGCCAATATCGTCTTCGGGGCCATGGGCAGCGATACCGGAGGATCCATCCGCATCCCCGCTTCCTTCTGCGGCACGGTGGGGCTCAAACCCACCTACGGCCGCGTCAGCCGCTACGGCGCCATGCCGCTGGGGTACTCGCTGGACCACATGGGCCCGCTCACGCGATCTGTCCGCGACGCCGGTTTGATCTTGAACGCCATAGCCGGCCGCGACCGCCGCGACCACGCCTCTTCGCCCCGTCCGGTGGTCGATTTCGTTCCCGACGACGGCTGCTCGCTCCGCGCCCTGCGCATCGGCTTCCCGGAGAATTTCTACTTCGAGCGCATCGACCCGCAAGTGGAATCGGCCGTTCGCGGCGCCATCGCGCGCGCCGCGTCGCTGGGCGCCGAAATCAAGCCGGTCCGCGTCCCCGATATCGCCGCATTGAACGCCATCGGGCAAGTGATCCTGCTATCGGAAGCTTCCGCCGTCTTGGAGCCGTACCTGGAATCTCGCGAGCTCTTCGGCGCCGACGTTCTCACGCGCCTCGATCAGGGCCGCCTCATTCCCGCCGTCGATTACATCAACGCGCAACGCCTTCGGCGCAGGCTGCGCGCGGAGTTCGACAAGCTCTGGTCCGCCGTCGATTGCATCCTCACGCCCGCCACTCCCAACACCGCGCCGAAGATTGGTGAAACCACCGTCCACCTGGGCGGCCGCGACGAGGATGCACGCCTTGCCGCCACCCGCCTCGCGCGCGGCATCAACGTGCTTGGGCTGCCCGCGCTCTCCATCCCCTGCGGACTCAGTGGAGCGGGTCTGCCGGTGGGACTCCAGATCCTGGGACAGGCTTTCGACGAGGCAACCATCCTGAAAGTCGGCGCTGCATTGGAGGATGGCGGAGTGGGCATTCCCCCTTGCCCGCTGAGTTGAGCTTTCAGTTCTAGAATCCGTCGAATGGTAGCAGTGCCTCTACGTAATTTCATATCCCAGTAAATCATTGATTCCAAAACAGCTATCAATAGTGTCCGGCTTTGGGAAATTAACCGTTGTGACGCTGCGATTACCTTCCGCCGGAGCAAGCGCACAACCGGTCGTCTTTAACTAATTGAAAAATTGAGGCATAATCGAATCCGGCGCATGGATCTCAACGTGCGTACGCCAAGATACCTACGGAGCGGCCAGGTTGCCTGCAAACACGAAGTAACCACAACTGAATATCCAAGAAAATGAAAGGAGAAACCCAGTGTTTGAGAGGAAAGTAAATACGAAACAAACGTTTCAAAGCGCGGTGATTGGTGCGAAGCGGAGGCTCCCGCTTCGCGCTCTATTGGCCCTGCTCACTCTGGCAGCGGCATTCGGCCAGACCATCACTACCGGCGACGTTACCGGTACGGTGAAAGACGCTTCGGGCGCGGTTGTGCCGAACGCCACGGTCAGCCTCAAAAACGCCGATACAGGCGATTCGCGAACATTGAAAACGGATAACTCCGGCGCGTTTCGTTTCACTTTCCTGAAGCCGGGGAATTACACTCTCTCGGCAACCTCCGCCGGCCTGACTACCGGCACGTTCAACGTGACGGTGGAAGTTGGACAGGTGGCCACTATGCCGCTGGTGGCCGAAGTTCAGTCGACTACTCAGACGGTGGAAGTCTCCGAGAGCGCCGGCATTGTCCAAACGGATAACGCCAACCTCGGCGAGACTTTCTCAACCAAACAGATGGAAGAGCTGCCCATGCCGGGCGGCGACATCACCACGGTGGCCTTCACGGCGCCGGGCGTGGTCATGAGCACCGGCAGTGGCTACGGCAACTTCAGCTCGCACGGCATGCCCGGCGTATCCAACCTGTTCACGATTAATGGAAACGATTACAACGACGCTTATCTGAATCTGAATAATTCCGGCGCGAGCAATCTATTGCTGGGCGCCAATGAGGTCCAGGAAGCTGCCGTGGTGCAGAACGCTTACAGCGTGCAATATGGACGCCAGGCCGGCGCGCAGGTGAATTACATTACCAAATCCGGAACCAACAAGCTCCACGGGGATTTGAACTATAACTGGAATGGCGACCGCCTCAACGCCAACGACTTCTTCTCCAACCTGGAAGGCGTACCGCGTTCGAGGGCTATCTCCAATGAGTGGGCGGCGGATGTCGGCGGGCCGGTCCGGAAGAATAAGACGTTCTTCTACGCGGATACCGAAGGGCTGTATTACACGCTACCTTCAACCGGCGTCGTGGCGATTCCGTCGGCGCAACTGCAGAGCTATATCCTTGACACCATCGCGCCGTCTCAGCAAGCGCTCTACAAGACGGCCTTTAACATCTGGAACACCGCTCCCGGCGTATCCAAAGCGCAACCCATCACAACCGGCGGCGGCCCCACACAGGACAGCAGCGGAAATCTGGGATGCGGCCCAAACTTCGCCGGGACGCCCGCGCCCAACGGCGGGATCTTCGGCTCGACCGTTTCCTGCGGCGAGGCCTGGGGCACCAGCGGCTCCAATACCAACAGGGAGTGGTTGCTCACCACGCGCGTAGATCAATCCATCAACGATAAGCAGAAGATCTTCTTCCGCTTCAAGACCGACCACGGTTTTCAGCCCACATCCACTAATCTTATCGATCCGGTGTTCAACGAGCAAAGTATTCAACCGGAGTATGACGGCTCCGTCACCTATACCTATGTGATTACTCCGAGCATAGTCAATAACTTCATCGGTTCCGCGCTGTGGTACAGCGCTTACTTTGGTCCGGCGAGCTCCAGTGCATCGCAGGCGGCGTTTCCGACTGAGTTTATAATCCAGGACGGAGGCTCCAACAACA
Organism: Bryobacteraceae bacterium; assembly: GCA_049522755.1. Lineage (GTDB taxonomy): Bacteria > Acidobacteriota > Terriglobia > Bryobacterales > Bryobacteraceae > PALSA-243. The sequence continues at coordinate 8,032 of JBEKNN010000229.1, forward strand.
GCAACGGCTTCTATTCGATGGGGTCGAATTGGGGCGTGTTCCCGCAGGGACGCAACGTGGGGCAAGCCCAACTGGTCGACGACCTGTCGATTATCAAGGGCAGCCATACCTTTAAGTTCGGTGAGAACTTTCGCCGGAACCGCGTGACCGACAACGGGCTGCTCCAGGGCACCACCGGCTACTATACCTTCCCGTCACTCACCGATTTCGCGACCGGCGTGACTAATCCCGATACCGGCAGCAACTATCAACAAAGCTTTACCCAAATCACTGCCGCACACATCCGGCTGTATAATATCGGCATTTATGCGCAGGATGAGTGGGCCGCCGCACATAACGTGAAGATCACCTTCGGTCTCCGTCTGGACCGGACCGGCGATCCGCAGTGTGTGGATAAGTGCTTCTCGCTATTGACTGCCCCGTTCGGTTCGCCCGATCTCAAAGAAGGCGCCGACGTTCCGTACAACCAATCGATCGATACGGGCCTCTCGAGCGCCTACTACGGCGTGGATGCCATCGTCCCGCAACCGCGCGTGGGCATCGTCTGGAGCCCGCTGGGCGCCAACAAGACCGTGGTCCGCGCCGGATTCGGGATCTTCGCCGACCTGGCGCCGGCCTTCATTGTTTCCAATGTCTTCCACAATGCGCCTTATCCTTATGGGGCGTACATCAATAGCGGACAACTCGTAGACACTGCAAGTGACCCGCAGAGCGCGGCGGCGGCGGCCTTAAATCAATTCAACGCCTTCAAGACCGGATTCTTCAACGGCCAGACTGTGGCTCAATTGAACAACTCGGTGCCTGGAGGCTTCTCCCCGTTCAGCTATTACTCGATTCCACAGCACATTTCCACGCCCAAGTATGCCGAGTGGAGCTTCGAGGTGGAGCAGGCTATCGGTTCGAAAAATGTGTTCGTGCTAACGTATGCCGGCAATCACGGTTACAATTTGCTGATCAACAATCCCTTCCCCAATGCGTACGCTCCCGGTGGATTTACGGGACTGCCTACGGCTGCGCCGGACCCGCAATTCCTTAACGTCACTCAATTGACTACTAACGGCATCTCCAATTACGACGGTCTTAGCTTCCAGTTCCGCCGCGCTTTCGCGTACGGATTCCAGGGTCAAGCCAGCTATACCTGGAGCCACGCCTTGGATGATGTCTCCAACGGCGGTTCGGGCCTGCCCTTCACCTTCAACGCGGCCGTACTGACCGATCTGGCGACTCCCAGCATAGCCCGCAATTATGCCAGCTCGGATTACGACATCCGCAATAACTTCCTGGTCAACTTTGTTTGGGATACGCCTTGGAAGTTCAGTCATCGCGCGCTCACGTACCTGTTGAGCGACTGGACCCTATCGAGCAACTTTTTTGTCAGAAGCGGACTTCCGGAAAGCATCGTGGATGGCGCTCTGGCTGGCAACATCGGCGCAGGCAGTTTGGGATCGGCCACGCTCCTGGCCACGCCCTTAGGGCCGCTTCCCCATAGCTGCGGATCGGGGGCCGTCAGTACGCCCTGCTTAAGCACTACGGAATTCGTGGCCTCGGGATTGGCAACCGGTTTCAGCAACCTCGGCCGGAACACGCTCTACGGCCCGGGTTACTTCGACATCGACACCAACTTATTCAAGAACATCCCGGTGAAGGAACGGATGAAGCTGGTGATCGGCGCCAGCGCCTACAACTTGCTGAACCATCCCCACTTTGCCGACCCACAATCGAATCTGCAGTTCGGAGGGTTTGGCAGCAGCATTAGCACGGTGGTACCTCCGACCAGCGCGTACGGCTCGTTCCAGGGCGCAGCAGTCTCGGGCCGTGTAATGGTGCTTACAGCCAAGTTTAGGTTCTGAGTCATTGCGTATGGGTGCAATGGAGGCCCCTCTCTAGAAAAATTCCGATCCCGGAATTCAGGCTGCTCTAGTTTGGATAAGTTCGAAATCCAACCTTGGCAGCCTGTTTCCGGGTAAGTCTCCGAATCGTAAAGTAACAAGGCCGCTATTCCGCGTAATTCCCCGTACTCTGTGAGGTAAATCCCTCTAAGTTCTCAAGGCTCAATCCCTGCAATCCGTCGAATGGTAGCGGCGCCCCTACACAATTTCATATCTCTTTAAAACATTGATTACGAAAGTACTTACAATAGTATCCTAAGCTGGAAAGTCAACTATTCTGACGCCCCAAATACTAGCCACCGGAATCGGAACGAAACGCCTTGGTTCTAAGTCATTGAAAAACAAAGAAAAGATCTAATCCGAACCATGGGTAATAACGTGCGGCGAATAGTAGCAAATACGTCGTAACCATTGGGTGCCCCGCCAACAAATCCAAAAGCCCAGTGCCAGAGAGGAAAGTAATGAAAATCAGCATGAGGCTTTTTGCGTCGTTCGTACTGTTATCGCTTCTCTGCGCCGCCATGTTCGCGCAGACTATTAGCGGCGATCTTACCGGCACGGTTTTTGACGCCAGCGGCGCAATTGTCGCCAACGCCGCTGTCTCGGCCAGGAATGACGCGACGGGCGTCGAAACCGCCACGAAATCCACCAATACAGGTGAATACCGGCTGAGCAATCTGCCGTCCGGCAGTTACACCGTTTCTGTTTCGGCCGGCGGATTCGTCCCAGCCCAGACTAAGGGCATTCAGGTTGCGATCAATCAAAGCCAAACCGCTAATTTTACGCTGCAGGTTGGCGGCGCCACTCAAACCATAGAAGTGAGGGAATCCGCAGCCACCATAGATACCACCACTGCGCAAGTACAGGGTACCTTCAATGCGGCGCAGGCTATGGACCTGCCGATGGCGTCTACCGGTACCGGCGTCCTCAACCTCTCGCTGCTGAACGCGGGAGTGACTAGCTCCGGATCGGTCGGCGCCGGGACCGGGCCAAGCGTCGGCGGCATGCGCCCCCGCAACAACAGCTTCACCATCGAAGGCATCGACAACAACGACGGCAGCGTGACTGGACCCATCGTCAGTCTTCCCAACGATGCCGTCGCGGAGTTCACCGTTCTGCAGAACCAGTTCTCACCCGAGTTCGGCCATTCCTCAGGCGGCCAGTTCAATCAGGTCGTGAAGAGCGGAACCAACAAGATTCACGGCTCGTTGTACGAATACATGGAAAACCGCAACCTCAACGCGGCCGATAACCTTTCGTTCATCGACGGCAACCCGCTGCATCCCCGATTCGACGATAACCGTTTCGGTGGAACCGTAGGCGGACCCATCAGAAAGAACAAGTTATTCTACTTCTTCAACTACGAATACAATCCCATTGGCAGCACGTCTTCCTCCGGCCTGATCTATGCCCCTACGCAGCAAGGCTACAGCCAGCTTGCCGCGATCCCGGGCATCAGCCAGACGAATCTGAGCGTTCTGAAACAGTATCTAGGCACGGCTTCGTCGGCAGTGCCCGCGGCGGCCACGCCATACGGCTCAAGCGTGCTCGTCTACAATGCGAACGAAAGCCTGGGCTGGACCGCCGCTCAGACAGCCGCCGCCGCATCGATACCTATAGGACAAATCTCGATTGCCGCCCCGGCCTATACCAATAATGAGAACGCAGTGGCGGCCATTGACGACAACGTATCCGATAAGGACAATCTGCGCTTTCGCTTTATCCTCAATCGAAGCGGTACCATCGACACCGCCGCCAGCCTGCCTATCTTCTTCCAGATCTCCCCCACCAACGCATATGTCGCCACGTTTTCCGAGTACCACACCTTCTCGCCAACGGTGACAAATGAGTTTCGCCTCGGTTACAACCGTCTTTCGAGCAATCTTCCGGCCGGTAACTTCAAGTTTCCCGGCCTCGATCAGTTTCCCAACATAGTGCTCTACGAATTAGGCGGCGTGAGCATCGGCCCCGATGGCAGCGCGCCCCAATTCCGTTTCCAGAACACGTATCAAATGACCGACAACGTCTCTTGGGTGAAGGGCAACCACAGCTTCAAGTTCGGCTTCGATGGATGGCGCATGATCACTCCGTCAAGCTTCACGCAGCGCTCGCGCGGCGATTATGAGTGGTCCTATCTTTCCGATTACCTTTTCGACTTCTACCCCGATTATCTGGCGCAACGGTCCCTCGGGAACGTCGTCTACTATGGCAATCGCTGGTTAGTCGGCGGCTACGCCAATGACACGTGGAAAATCCGGCCCAACTTCACCCTCAATCTGGGTATTCGTCTGGAGCACGAGACGGTCCCACTCAGCGAGCATACGCAGACGCTCAACGCGGTTTCCAACACGCCGGGCGTGATCATATTCCAGAATCCGCAAGCCCAGGCAGTGAACCCCATGCCGCGCGTCGGTCTGGCATATTCGCCTGGTAAGAGCGGCAAGACTTCCATTCGCGCCGGCTTCGGCGTCAGCTACGACGTACTGTACGACAATCAAGGAGTTCTGTCCCTGCCGCCGGAGCTCACCACAACGGTGGATGTCACCGGCCTGAACCAGGGCGGATTCCTCGCCAACGGCGGTATCGCTCCGAACGCCAGCGGCGTACCGCTGACTCCGGCTCAGCTAAGGGCTGGAACGGGAGCCTACATTAATAACCAGATCCGCCCGAAATCGCTTCAGTGGAACCTCGGCATCCAGCACGTTTTCGCCAATAACTACACCATCGAGAGCCGTTACTTGGGGACGCGCGGCATCGACCTTTCGGTGCAGGACCAGTTGAACCGCCAATCCACGGTTACTCCCGCGAACGCCTTGCCGGTTTACTTTACCGCGCCAAGCCAGGCCACGCTCAATTCACTCACCAACAACCTCACCAACCTGACTAACGCGTATAACGCAGGCGGAGACGTCGTACCTGGTTTCCTGAATGCCGGCTTTACGGGCATCATCACCTCGTACCAGCCTTGGGGAAACTCCACTTATCACGGCTGGGCGAACCAGTTCACGCGCCGCTTCTCCAACGGGCTGCAGTTTGTCACGGCTTACACCTGGAGCCACGCGATTGACGATTCCACCGCCGATGTCTTCAGCACCTACGTGACCCCACGCCGCCCGCAGGATCCGCGAGATCTGGCGGCCGACAAGTCTAACTCGGCGCTCGATCACCGCAATCGTCTCACTTCCGAGTTGATCTACGACTGGCGCCCCTTCAAGAACGGCAATTGGATGATGAAGAACATCGTGGGCAACTGGGAGATTGCTCCTGTCTATACTTACCAGACAGGAACCTGGGCAACCGTTCAAAGCGGGGTCGATTCCAACCTGAATGGCGATTCCGCCGGCGACCGCACCATCGTCAACCCAAGCGGGAACAATAACATCGGATCCGGCACGAGCCCGCTAACCAACAGCGCTGGACAAACCGTGGCATTTCTGGTCGCCAATCCGAGTGCCGGATACGTCCAGGCCCCCAAGGGTACTATCGCCACAGGAGGCCGTAACACGGCTATGCTTCGACCCATTGACGACATCGATATGACGTTCGCTAAGACATTCGATCTCGGTCATGAAGGCCGCTTTAAGCTGCGGTTTGACGCCCGCTTTATCAACATCCTCAATCATCCGCAATATACCGGCGGATTCCTGAGCGACGTTGCCCCCGCTACTGGCGTCACTAGCGGAGACGTTCACAACTTCCTGATTCCGACTACGTCGGTATTCATGAATCCGACGATGGTGTTCTCCAGCAATCCGCGTAGCGCGCAAATAGCCGCGAAGTTGACGTTCTAAACCACGCGGACGCAGACTCTATCGCCCTACTGTCACTAACGGCCGCATGATCGCGTCTTATTCGCGCTGCCAGTTCACCGGCGTGGCCGCTTATGCCACGCTGGGCGTCGGGCAGCGGCCACTTTTCAGGTCGCCGCCAGATCCCGCATCTTGAACTCCCTTTCCGGCCGTATTGCAACGCCGCGACGCAAGGGCGTATGCTGCTGAAAGCACCTGCTCCGCGGCGGGTGAACAGGAGCCGCTCTAGATGAAAGGCCTTTCGCTCATGATGCTGAGGGCATGCGCCTCGGGAACCGCCAACTTCCAACTCACGCTGACCTTGCTGCTGGCGGGTGGACTGTCCGGATTTGCTCAAGCGCCGCCCGGTTCGCAGCCCGAACTGGTTGTCTGCGAAGATGCCCGCGTAACGCTCGGAGAGTCGAAACAGAACGTGAGAGATGCGCTGTCGCTCTGCTGCCGCCGGAACAGCCTGCCGGCGTTCCTGAATGACGATCGCAATCAGATCGATTTTGAATCGAGGGACGGAAGCCGCAAATGCGAAGGCGAGTTGCTATTTGACGGACAGGAACGCCTCGTGTTCGCCATCCGCAATTTCACATACGACCCACTCGATGCGGCGACGCTCGCGGACAATCTGTTTCAGGCGGTCGATCGCCTCTTACAGGGGGAGCCTGTCCAGGAAACCATCACCTGGAAAAACAAATCGGCGACAGGACGAATCAGCTTAGGGAAGCTATCGGGCCCGAAAGGCTCCCTGAACGAGCTCCAGATAGAAGTCGGAGCCCACCTGCTAAGGTTGCAAGGCGCCCCGTCCCAATCGAGGCTTGGCGA
>JBEKNN010000230.1:0-14386 GCA_049522755.1 Bryobacteraceae bacterium
GATCTTTCCCTTGTGCGCGTAAATGCGGACCGCCTGATCCTCGATGCCCACCTCGCGGCGCAGCTCCGGAGAGAGCAGGATCCGCCCCTGCGAATCCATTTCCGCTTCCGAGCCCAGCTCATTGGCGTTGAACGCCGCCGAGCGCGCCTTCTTCGGATCGTCCCGGTAATTTTCAAAAAACTTCTCGTTTTCACGCCAAATCGCGATAGGGTAGATCAGAGCGACTTTACGATCCATGCTCGTCACAAATAACTGCTTTTCGCGCAGTGCCCTGAAAAAGTCCTGGAAGCCGACGGGTAGCTTCAAACGACCTTTGTCGTCAACCCGGGAGGGGTACATTCCCCGGGGAGGTTCGACCATTGCCAGTTGTTGAAGCAGCTCGCTCAAGTGGGTCCACTTTTTGGCCACTATCTGGCCACAAGCTATAGTGGCATGAGGGACTAGGGTTTTTCAAGGATTTTTTTCAGGAACTCGCGTATTATCAGTAGGTTATAAATATACAATCTGATCTACACGGACAGAGGGATACCACAACCTATTGATTATAGGCGAATTAAAAGCGAAGAAGGGAATCTCCTTCGCTGTACGGCGGGATGCACCGCGACTTGACTAACTATCGAGCAGACCCTCGTACTGTTCGCAATCGAACAGTGCCAGCACCCGATGAACGCGGATAAGCACTGTGCTTGTGCTTATCCGCGTTTATCCGCGTTTATCCGCGTTCATCGGCGGCCAAAGCAGTTTCCGCATCGCCGCTCACTTGCGAAAATACCACAGCCAAAAATCCTGCGTACCCGGATTACGAGAATACCGCAGCTCAAAACCGCAGCCAGTCGCCAATTGCTGCATTTCTTCCAAAGTGAATTCCGCACCCAGCCATGTGCCCATTATTGGCGCCTCCGCGAGCTTCGCGCCCTGAACCTGAAACTTGAAAAGACGGCCGGGCTTGAGTACCCTCTGGACCTCCCGGACATAACTCTCGATAACCGCCTTGCTTGGGATATGTTGAAACACAATGAAAGACAGCGCAAAATCGAGCGTCGCGTCGGGAATCTCTCGCAGGTCCATCCCGTTATTCCGATACAAGAAGACATTCGACAGGTCGCCGGTCTTCTCGCGCGCAATGCGAATCATCTCAGCGCTAACGTCAACCGCATGGACCTCTCCGAATTGAGCGGAAAGAGCCCGCGTCATGCGCCCCGCTCCGCAGCCAATCTCGAGCACCCGCATTTCCTTGGCCGGAACTCCCTGGCAAATATTCTCCATGTCGTTCAAGATGTGCTCGCGTACGTTGGCTTCCCCGGTTGAGAAATACTCATCCTCCGCCCACCTTACTCGCAAACTATTCGTGTAGTGAAAGGCGTTCACGCGCGCCCGGCTGTCCCAATCGAGCTGCATTCGTTCGAGCAAATCGGCCATTGAAGCCTGAGGTGGCCCGACCGCCTCGATCTCCTGGTCAAGCCGCCGGCAATCATCCAACTGCTTGTCCAAATCTTCCAGCGCTTCCCCATCGCGCGCCAGGCTTGCGGCCAACTCCCCGGTGAGCCTTCTGCAATGCATCTGCAAGCCGTCGCGCTCTTGCCGCACTTCCCCCTCGCGCGCCAAACTTGCGGCCAACTCCCCGGCGATCCTTCTGCAGTGCATTTGCAGCTCGTCACGCTCTTTCAGCACTTCCTCTTCGCGCGCTAAGCTCGCAGCCAACTCCCCGGTGAGCCTTCTACAATGCATTTGCAGCTCGTCACGCTCTATTTGCACTTCCTCTTCGCGCGCGATACTCGCAGCCAACTCCCCGGTTATCTTTCTGCAACGAAGCTGCAGGTCGTCACGCTCACCAGCCAAAGTGTCTCGCTGGTTGAGCAAGCGATCGCGTTCTTCCCTAAGCCGGATCGCCTCGTCCCTCCACTTGTTGAAGGGCCGTAGAGCTGACATTGACGCTAAGGTTTTGCTTACCTTCATTGCCGGTAACCAGCATATCAGCCGATCCCGCGGACCGGCAATTGGCGCTCGACCGTGCGCCCGTGCCGCTGGTCAAGCGCACCATTGCGCGGGACGAGTGTCCGAACTTGGTGGGCCAAACCGATCCGGAAAGTACTTTGGCCGCCGATGAACGCGGATAAACGCCGATAAAACAAAGCCCAATTCTTATCGGCGTTCATCGGCGGCTAATACCTCTTTTCGATTTCGGTCTCAGCCCCCTCGTCAGAGATAACCGCGTCGGAGAATTGGTCCGCCAACTAGCCCCAACACGGGCGCCGATTCGCTTCGATGCAATGCGAGTGTGGCTTCGATTTAGTAGCGCGTGGGCCGACCCAAGCCGGCCCACTGAAAGAGCGGGAATTATTGAACGGGGAAACTGCCCAACGTGCTGTTGTAGACGGTGCTGCTTCCCTGCGGCACGACGCTAATGGAGAAACCGACGTTCGATCCGCTCGGCACGCCGGACGGTACCTGGAAGGCAACCAGATACACGCCAACGAGGTCTTGTGTGAGGCTGGCCGAGATCGGGCTCTCGCCGCTCGCGCTGCCGTTGAAGGCGATTCCCACGATCACGCTTCCCTGCACCGCGGCGGTCGAGCCGGGCACGGGCAGGGAGTTCGTAGCCACCGCGGGCGTGGTTGGCCCAAGACCCGTCACGTAAGCGATCAGCGTTTCGCCGCGGCGCCCCGGGTTAGTCGGGCTGACGAACGATCCGTCGGGCCGTTCCAGAACCGGAACCGTTACCGAGCTGGAAACCTCCGTGAGGAAAAGACCCGGGCTGGCCGGAAGCACCGTCACGTTCACGGTCCCGCTGCTGCCGCCCACGCTCACCGCAACCGCGTTGGTTCCCGGCTGTATGGTGCACGGTACCTGGAAGGTGACCTGCTGCTGGCCGCCTATATTGGCTACGTTGTAAATCGGCGCCTGCGCTCCGCCCACCGTTACAGTGTCGCCCGCAAGCTGATACGGCAGCCCGCCGACGCCGTCATAAGCCACCGCGCCCTGAATCGACGGCGCTAGTCCGGTAGCCTCGATGGTAGCGATGCTGCACGGCGAAATGGAGCCTTGCTGGAAATCGGCGCCATTGTAGAAACTGCTGCTGGTAAGCGTGGGCCCTTTCGGTATCACCGTGAGGCTGAACGTCTGGCTGAAGCTGCCGGCTGTGGCCGTGACGGTTACGGCGCCGGTGGTCGCCCCCGCGGTCACGTTCACCTGCGCCTGGCCAACGCTGTTGGTAGTCACGCTCGATGCGCTGAGCGTTGCCGGGCCGCTGATGCTGAAGGACACCCCGATGTTAGCGTCGGATGAGCCGTCGCTGGTGGATAACTGCACTACCAGCGGCAATGCGAAATTCGTATCCACCACGGCGGACTGCGAATTCCCCGACACGATTTGCAGCCCCGACACCTGAATATTGACCGTTATCGTAAAAGTGAAGGAAATATTCGGGTTGGAAACCAGCGCAACCTTGATCTGGATCGTTCCCGAGGCGGCGCTGGTCAGACTGACGTCGGTCGACACCTGGCCGTTGGCCGAGGAAGTCGTCGTAGTGTTGGAGAGCGTTGCGGCTCCGGCCGGGGAAACCGTCCAGGTCACTGGCTGGCTGGCTAGCGGGTTGCCCGAGCTATCGCCAACGGTGGCCACCAGCGCGCCCGCCAGCGCTTGTCCGGGGTTGCCGCTCTGACCATTACCGCTGGTCAGGGACAGCATTGCCGCTACGCCGGGAGTCACATCGAGATTATAGTTGCCAGTAGCGAAAAAGGCCGGCTCCGGGCCCGAAATGGTGGGATTCACGCCGCCCACCAACGCATAGAAAGAACCGAAACCGGTAGTCGGTCCGAGAACTGCGTTGCAGATGGCGTTGCCATTCTGATCGGTCAACACCGCGCCTGGGTCTGCACCTGTGGCCGTTGCGCAGGTTATCGTAGGGCTGCCCTGGTTGGAAACCAATCTCAGAGAGACGTTGGGAACTGCGCCAACAGCGGAACCAGGGGCAGAGACGTTAATTTCGAATTGAGTGGAGGATGTACTCCCGGCCGATCCGGTCAGCGTGTCGCCCGGATTGATGCAGGTAGTGCACGGCGGGAAAGAGGCCGGCGTCTCGTTCAGAACTTGTACCAGAACTGGATTCCCAAAACTGTTCGTGTTTACCAACGCCTCGGTCAGATAAAAGTCGACTGTGGAGCTAACGGCTGAAGCGCTATTGATGGCGGCGGAAATGGTGCTGGCGACGAAGGGCGTAGCCGCCGACCCGGATCCCAAATTAAAGGGAAAAGCGCCTTGAACGCTGGTGTTTCCATTAACGTCTGTGGTTGTCTGCGTGGTCTGGGTGGCGTTTGCAAAACTTCCCCCAGTCGGGATCACAGCGGCCTGCCCCGTAACCACGGTCCAGTTCACGGTTGTACCGGAGACGGGATTGCCGTTGGCGTCCGTGACTCGGACCATCAGAGGGTCGAAAACTGCCCGGCCAGCGCCGGTCAGCGTGCACTCGGGACAGACGACCTGTCCGCTACCGGAAATAATAGAGATATTGACGGGTGTTTGCGCCACTGCCGCCGGCGCGATGAAAATAGCCGCGAGAAGCACTGCGGCCACGAAAAGCCTGATTCTGTCTAACCTGGGTCGGCCTAATCTGGATCTGTCCAAGAGAACCTCCTGTGAGATGTGGGAACACAAATGGAATCGAATGGACGCGGAAGAATTTTAGTGTAGCACCTTCCGGGCGGCACGGCGAAGCGAATTCACAAAATCGTGCAGGCCAAAAAAAAGAGGGGAGCCGAAGCCCCCCTCTCTCAAAACAGCAGTCGACTACTGGTTCAGATTCTCCGCGCCGGAAGTGCCACGGCCGGCGGGGGCCGAACCGTTACTGAAGATCAGCGGCAGATAGCCCATTGCCAGGTTGCGCGCTCCAACATCCGAGACGAACGCGAAACCGTGCGCGTATTGGAAGTTGCAGTTCGCGATCATATACCCATCGAAGCCTGGGGCCATTGTCGACGCAAGGTTCGCGTAGTCTGTGCCTGTAGCGACTGTGGGCGTTACGAACGGATTGACCGTCGGCGCAGCCGTGCCGTAGAAGTAGAAACTACACACTCCGGCCTGCGCGGCGGTACCGAAAATATCCGTCGTTGTGTTAGCTATCGCTATACCCGTGTCAAAACCGTTGACGTTGATGACGTACGGGAAAAGCATAGCCGTGCTGCAAAGCGCGATGCTTGCCAGGTTCTTCGTGACATCGAGACTGTCCGAGAACCGTGGAAGCGTTAAGGAACTGGAAGCCGCCGCGCCCGTGGTGGACGTGAATGCGCCGCCGCTCGGTGTAGGAGCGAAGCTGAACGTCACGGTGACGGTGCCCGGGGCTGGTGAGTTAGTGGCCGGAGCCGCCGTGTAGTTAATGTAAACGGCGAAATCCAGCGTCTGAATTTGGGCGGGAGTAGCAGCGACTACCTCCCAAACCGCCGCGCCTGTGCCGGCCGATGTGAGCGCAACCGGGGCAATCGGGACCGTAGCTGAGTTGGCGGCAGTATAGTTGCCGGTCTGGCCCGCTACCGGAACCGTGCCGCTGACCGCATCCGATGCCGTTTCACTGACCACCAATTCGGCGTTGGGAGCCCCGCTTGGAGTCAGGAACGAGTTGGTTACATCGCGAGTCGAAACGTAGATGCTGACGCCTGACGGTACATTGCTGAAGAGCGCCTTCAGACGAGTACCGTAGTCGGCCTGCCCTGGTAGATAAGACGTGCCAAAGGCGGTGACAGTCGAAGAGTAGCCAGTCGATGCGGAGACGAAATTCGATTCCGAACTGTAAATCGTTCCCGGAATGTTCTGCACCGCCGCGGCTTGACGAACTTTGAACGCGCCTGGGAAGTTATCCGCAAATTGCAAGAGTCCAAGCGCCGCTGTGCTACTTGTGCTCGTAACACTCGCGCTACTGCACTGCGAGAAGCTTGTACCGTTGGCGCTGCCGGCGCCGCTGTTGCCGGAATTCCGCAGGCCCGTGTTGGTGCTGCTCAACCCCTGCGATACGAATCCCACCGTCAGCGTGGAGTTAGTAATGCCCAAGCCGGAGCTGATCGAAATCGATGCAGTCGCCTGGCCGGGAACCGCGCCGCCGCCGGCGATGCCGTTGGCGTTTACGCGAATATTGGTGATGCGATATACGCGGTTTCCGGTAGTACCTGGCGGGACGACCGGAATACCAAAAAAGCTTACCTGGTTGCCTGTAACGATCCCCTGGAACACGTTGGCGCCCGGAGCAGTACCACCGGGGGCCGAGACCGGCACCGGATAAGTTATCCCGCTAGCAGCCTCAGTGGACGATGTGCCCATGTACTCGGTGCAACCGCCAGCGCCGGCGCCAACTCCGATGTTCGCAGCGCCGCAAGGGATCTGCGCCTGAGCCGGGCCGTAGCCGGTCTCGGGGGAAGCCGAGAGGGATGCTCCGGGTTCATCGATCAGCAGCAACGCTTCCGAAGCATTCGGTATAGCGCTCGTCGGCAGCAGACGGCTGGTCACCGCGGTATTCAGAAAGATGGTGAAGTTGGCTGTCGGAACCGGAACGGCGTTTGCTGCCGGAAGGGTTCCGCCTGCGCAGATCAGCACGATATCGCCAACCGCTTCTGTGTATCCTTCGGCGCGGATGGTTGGCGTTACCGAAGCGTTAGTTGTGGCACAGGTAAAGGCTCCAGTACTGGACCCGTTCCCTGTAACCTGAGCGCTGGCCAGCCCTGCGAATAGGGCGAGTCCGGCCAACGCAGTAATCCATTTGCGAATTTCTGGCATTTCCTTCTCCTTGTAGAGTGCGTATTTGAACCGGTCGAAGTTCTCTTTCATCTGAGCCTCAAAAAGTTAGCCTCAAAACCGTTCAGTCAAACCTAAGGCAAAACCTCTCCGTGTCGGGCGGAGAGCAAAACTACCGTCAGCCACCAAGCAGGCCACCGGGTACTACCGTAAATTCCTGACCGCGACACATGCTGTTTAACCTTTAATCGTCGTCTGTGCCGGCAGCGGGCAAACACAAAAAGTGCACACGAGCCGCAAGTGCAGTAAAAGTCATTGATAACTGATAGACCACCACAATGTCAAGAGAAATTCTTTCCCTTCAATGCCGAAGCGGATATCTGGCAAGCTAAGACCACGCGTTTAGGCTGGTGGTTGATTACATCACGTCTAGCGCCTGGAGTCAACACTTTGGCGCCGAAATGCGTGCTTTTTCATCTGGTTAAGCATGTTTAATCACGCTCCTGTAGGGTATTCACCCGAGTCGCCACCCGCCAATCGTGGGAAAGAACTCGAGTTCACATCGTGGCGCACGCACCTGCGTGCAGCGTTCACACTCATGGGAACGCGCTTCGCTTCTCCTGCGAGATTGGCGCCCCAAAAACCGCCGTGCAGAATCAAGAGCCGCAGAGAACCCCAAGGCGTTCTGGAAGGTTTTGGTTCGCTCTGCGTCTCCGCGTCGCTGCGTCAAAAAGACTCTTGGCTCGATGTAACATGTAGGGGGTGAAGCGCGACAAGCGAAAGACGGCTAAGGCTTTTGGCCCCAAGGCTTCTGCCAAACCCGCTCCCATCCTCACGCCCCAAACCATCCGGCACGCGCTGCTGCTCGCCGCCGTCATCGGCGCCACTTTCTGCGCGTACTCGAATTCGCTGCAGGCCCCGTTTCTGCTGGATAACGATCCCGTCATCCTCAACGACCCTCGCATCCGCGCCGTCACCTCCAGCCACATCCACCGCATCCTCACCGAGCAATATCCGCTGGGCCTGTCCGGCCTCTATCGTCCCCTCACCACGTTGTCCTACCTGTTCAATTTCGCCATATTGGGCAACGCGACGAATCCGGCCGGGTATCACTGGTTCAATCTGATCCTGCACGCAGTCAACATCGCGCTAGTCTATGCCCTGGGCTTGGCGATCTTCGAACAGCTTCCGGTGGCGCTGCTGCTCACCGCCATCTGGGCGCTGCATCCCGTGCTGACCGAAGCGGTTACGAACATCGTGGGCCGCGCCGACATGCTGGCAGCTTTCGGCGTGCTGGCAGCCTTGCTCTGCCACCGGCAGGCGCTGCAAACCGCGGGTCGGCGGAAGGCGGCATGGCTCGCAGCCATAGCGCTCGCCGTGACCGCAGGGATGTTTTCCAAGGAGGGCGCCATCGTGGTGGTGGCCGTCATCGCCCTCTACGATTTCACGTTCGCGCGCGCGGCCTCGTGGCGGTCGCGCTCTCCCAGCTACGCCGCTGTAGCCGTTCCCTGTCTGGTCTTTCTCTACGTGCGCGCCCGAGTCCTCGCCGACGCCGCGGCGGCGCCGTTTCCATTCGGCGATAACCCGCTCATGGGCGCAAGTTTCTGGACCGCGCGATTCACCGCCGTGAAAATTATCGGCAAGTATTTGCTGCTGCTGGTATGGCCGGCGCACTTATCCTACGATTACTCCTACAACCAGATCCCGATCTTCGGCTGGGGATTTGGCAGATTGGAGGATTGGAAAACCATCATCGCTCTGGTCGCCTGTATTGCAGCCGCCGCCGTGGCCATCCGTGCTTACCGGCGTCACCGGCCAGTGTTCTTTTTCATCCTCTTCTTTTTCGTCACCCTCGCGCCGGTTTCGAACCTCGCCATCCTCATCGGAACCATAATGGGTGAGCGCTTTTTGTATCTTCCCTCCGTGGGATTTGCGGCCTGCGCGGCCTATGCGATTTACGCCGTCTCGCAGCGTCTTCCGGCGTCGCACCCTTTCTACCGGCACGCCGTGGCCGCCGCGCTGGCTGTAATTCTGCTCCTCTTCGCCGGCCGCACCTACGACCGCAATGCCGACTGGCTCGACCCGGCGCGCTTCTGGCAGAGCGGATTGGAAGCCGCTCCCAACAGCTATCGCACCAACCTCGTCGCGGCCACCAAGGCATATCTTTCGCCACAGAGCGATTGGAGCCAGACCATCGGCGAAGTGGACCGCGCCCTGGCCATTCTCGACCCTCTGCCCGATCTGGAAAACTCCGGTTCCGCCTACCGCGATGCAGCCCTTGTTTACCGCACCCTGGGCGACAAACTGGCATCCGGAAACACCGCGGGCGCCGCCTTCGCCGGAACCAGCGTCGGATATTGGTACGGGAAATCGTTGAACGCCATCTTGCGCAGCCAGAGGATCGAGCTGGCTCAGGACGAGAGGAATCGCCTGCTGAACGCCACGCGCGGCATGCAGGGCTTGACCTTCGTGCCGAGCGCCTTGTACCTGCAAATGGGCCTGATCTACACGCGCTTGTCCGACCCGCGGCATGCGCTCGCGGCCTTCGAGCGCGGCCGCATGTTGGACGCCAACCCCGATCTCTTGGAACAATTGGCTGAGGCATACCGCGCCGCCGGCGACCCGCGCAATGCCGCCGCCGCACTCGTCGAAGCCGAGGCTGAAGATCCCGCCCGCTACGCGCTCACTGCGAAGCTTCTCGATCTCTACGTGGAAATCGATCCGCATGGTTGCGCCGTCAGCCGTGAGGGCGGCGAGGCGAGCCTCAACTTGAATTGCCCGATGGTCCACGCCGACATCTGCGCGGCATCGCGAAACATGATCGCGGGCCTCGCGCAACAATGGCGGAATTTCGAAGCCGCCTCAATCCGCCGCACCGCCGAGGCGGATTTCGGCTGCGCCCCCTCCATTCTAAAGTAGATCGGGCCAATTGTGGGGCAGGCGCTTTCGCCTGCCAAGCGCTCGGCGGATCATATCGTGGCGCACGCACCCTCGAAAACACCAAGCGAAGCGTGTGCTTTCATACCTTGCCTTGCCCCGCCGCGGGGCAGAGCAACACTCATGCGCGCAGCGTTCACACTCGTGTGAACGCGGTTCGAATCCGGGTTGAGCAGCTAGCAGTATAGCGGCGAGCAGCTAGAATAGAAGCTCGCATGGCAAGCCAGGGACTCTTCATCACGTTCGAAGGCATGGACGGCTCCGGTAAGACTACTCAGATGCATCGTCTGGCGGCGCGTCTGCGCGGCGCGGGCCGCACCGTCCTCGAAACGGCCGAGCCTGGCGGCACTCCCATCGGAACCAAGATCCGGCGCATCCTGCTCGATTCCGCCAACCAGGAGCTCTCTCCTGCGGCCGAGCTGCTGCTCTATTTCGCCTCGCGCGCGCAGAATGTGGATGAGTGGATCGCCCCTGCGCTCCAGCGCGGCGAAGTCGTGCTGGCCGACCGCTTCACCGATTCCTCGCTCGTTTACCAGGGCTGCGGGCGCGGGCTGGGCGTGGAGAATGTTCTGGCGCTCGACCGCATCGCCTGCCGCGGTCTGAAGCCCGACGTGACCATCCTCGTGGATATCGACGCCCAGACCAGTCTGGCGCGGGCCCACGCGCGCAACGCCGCTGAGCCGCACTGCGAGACCCGCATGGACGAGCAATCCCTCGAATTTCACCAGCGGGTCTACGAAGCCTATCACGCCCTCGCCGGGCGCGAGCCGGAGCGCGTCAAGCTGATCGATGGGCGGGCGTCCTTCGACGAGATCGAGCGCGCGGTGTGGGCCGTAGTGGGTGCGTATGTTCGATAATTTCTGGGGCAACGCGCACGTGGCGCAGGCGCTCGAGCAGATGATCGGCCAGCAGCGCCTGGCCCAGACGCTCCTGTTTTCGGGGCCGGAAGGAATCGGCAAAGCGACTCTGGCGCGGCGTTTGGGCTCCCGTCTCCTGGGCCACCCCGAGTGGATCGAAAAGGACGACCTGAGCCTGCCCGAGAATCTCGAGATCGTGGCTGCGCGCGAGAAATGGCCGTCCGAAAAGCGCAATGAGGACCCGCTGCTGTTCGCGTCGCATCCGGATTTCATCACCTTCGCGCCGGATGGCCCGCTGCGCCAGCTTTCGATTCCGCAAACACGCCTCCTCAAGGAGCGCGCGCAATTCCTGCCGCATCACGGCAGCCGGCGCGTGTTTCTGATCGATGGCGTGGACCGCGCCAACGAACAGGCCGCCAACTCCCTGCTGAAAACGCTGGAAGAGCCGCCCGACCACCTGGTGGTGATCATGACGGCCGCCAACGCCTACGATCTGCTGCCCACCATCCGCTCGCGCGCCGTGCCGTTTCAACTCGCGCCGCTATCGGTTGAAGAGATGCGCGAGTTCGTGCGCGCCCGCGGCCTCGACCGGCCGGAGCGCAGGCTGGCGCTGGCGGCGGGCAGCCCCGGTGCGGCGATTTCGCTCGATATCGACGCCCACGACAAGCGCCGTGCGGCCATGTTGGCATTGCTGAAAGTAGCCGCGGGCGCGGCGCCGTTCGGCGTGTGGGCGCCGGTAGCGGAAGCCATCGGGCGCACCAGGAGCGAGAAACTGGAGCTGCATTTGAAGGCGCTCTACGAGCTGTTGCGCGATCTGCTCGTATTGCAGCAAGGCGGGGTCGAAATCCGCAATATGGATATCCGCCCGGAGATGGAAACGCTAGCGGGCAAAGTAGAATTCGCGTGGATTCGCAAGGCTGTGGCAAAGGTGGACGAGATCGCCAGTCTGGCGCGGCGCAACATTCAAAAAACCATCGCCCTCGACGCCCTAATCGCCGAACTGCGATAAATGCGGGCCCGTTGTTCGGCCGCTAATTTGGTGGGGCATGCTTTAGCTTGCCATCGCGTGAGTGCCGCGAAGCGGCGCGGCGACCATGCGCTACCTCTGAGGGGTGTTAACGCAACAACTTCTGGCGTCGTGTTCAATTCCCAGAGCCGGACCTCATTGGGCTTTAGCGTTGCCGCCTGGCGCGCGGGAGGCAACGGCCACGTCAGCGGCCAAATGCCGACTTGCACTATGACTTGGCGCCAGGCGACCTGGCGGCCCTGCCAGGACGAAACGCCGAAGTTTCGCCGGCTCTAATTCGCCGAAGGCCTCTCCGCATGGTCGATCGTCAGGATCTCCACCTGCGCCTTCGCCGGCGCCACCTTCAATCCAAGCTGCTGTTGGAGCGCCACAGGAAGCGGCGGTGCTTCGTCGGCAGGATAGAGCTTGGCAAAAGCGTCCGCCTCCTCCGGCGGCATGTTGACCCCGCCTGGGAGGCTCGGCATATATTCCAGGACGAAATCGTAACCTCCCTGGAGACCCGTTTTGTCGAACAGCGGGCGATCGAATTGCGGGCCAATCCGAAGTACAAGCTCGGACATCGAGACGTTGGTGTAGTCCATCCGCAACCGGTTGGCGGATAATGCCGTCTTGCTCTCCACGTCCGGTGCGCTCGCCTTCAGTTTCGGCGGGTTGTTGCCCACCACCAGATCGTATACCGGCAGCTCTTTCGTCTCGCGATGGAATTTCAATTGGAAACGCTCGGCCAACAGCGTCTGAAGCATCTGCCGGACCTCGTCCATGGTCGGCACGCCGTCGCCCGGCGCCCTGGCCTCAATGTCGTAAAGTTGGACGCGGCCCGTTTCGTCGCGCCATACCGGGGCGCCCGAGACCTGAAAGGTTCGCAGTTTGTAAGCGGTCATCACCAGCCCCGCGAGAAGGCCCTGCGTGGTCACTCGATTGCCGCTGATCCGAATGGCGCTCTCTCGGTCGGCTGTGCCAAACGCAAACTGGCCCCGCGCGAACACGTGCGGCTTGACCGAGGCTACTTCGAAAGCCAGGGCCGAGGTTTTCGCCGGGTCACCCGCGATCTGTGTTTGTGCATGGATTGCAGGCGCCTGGCCGATGCCGATCGCGAGGGGGCCAGCCACAGCCGCGACTCCGGCGCTCGCGAGCAGGAGTTTCTTCGCGCGATTAAAATCTTGCCTTATTCGGTAGCTCGTTCAGTGCCTGCACTTCGGTGCGTGAGATAGGCTTAGTTTAACGCCGATATTCGCCCATCGCTCTCCGGCCGCCCATCATCGTCTTCGCCCAAAGCCCGAGTCACTCGAAATCAAAAAATATTTCCACCTATAGATACAGCAACTTACTCGTCAACTTACTCTAACTGCCCCTTACCTCTGTACTAACTTAGTATCGGTAAACAAAATATCATGTCTTCACTTAGAAGAGTTCAATCATCGCAAGCCAACGGCGCCCTCTCTAAGGGTCCTTCCACCCCGGCGGGAAAGCTCCGCTCCTCGCAAAACGCCGTCACGCACGGCCTCTGCGCCACCTGTCTCGTCCTCGACGACGAATCGCGCGAGCACTTCCTCACTCTCCTGCAGCAGCACGTCGACCGCTTCCGGCCCGCCGACGAAGTCGAGCAGGGCATGATCGAGGAAATGACCGCCGCCTGCTGGCGCCAGCGCCGCGCCTGGTCCATCGAAACCCGTATGTTCAATACCCACATGGCCCGCTCCAAGGACGGCGACGCGCTCGACCGCATGGTCGACGCCGTCGAAATCATGGCCGCCGCGCCCTCTCTATCTCTCTTGCAGCGCTACGAAAACCGTCAGCACCTCATGTATCAGCGCGCCCTCCGCACCTTCATCCTGGTCCGCGGAGTCAAAATTCCAAACGACCCCAGTCCCATTTCCGAACACCCCCCTGTCGTCCCCCTTGTCGTTCCCCGTGTGGGACAGGCCTCCCGGCCTGTCGTCCTCCCGGTCGTTCCCCCCGTCTCCTCAGGTTGCCCCGCCCATACTCCGCCACCCCCCGTTCCCTGCTCCCCGCTGACCACCGCTCCAGCCCCAAACGCCATCCTCGCCAAACCGCCCGCTCCTCCTCCCGCCATGGCGCCAGGCGCTAGAGAATCCGGAGGCGCCGCCTGAACAATCGAGCCACGTATTCCATCGCGCCGGCGCGCCAATCCGCGTCAATCGCGTGTTAACGCGCCCACAGTCCCATAAAACCCACAGTCGTCCGCGGGCCGCCGCCCGGCGCCGGTAATAATCGTTGCCGCGCTTTTCGCAAAGCCCCTGCAAACCGCCCCAGCATCGGCTGAAAATTTCGCGCCACAACCTCGGTCAGGATTCCCTCGGCCTGCATGCGCCCCATCAACTTGCAGAATTCGGGATGTTACGCTAGGCGCCGGACTGTTTCTGTCCACCATTTCAAGCATGCTAAGCGGGTTCGCATTTCCGATCCATAATATGCCGCTAGTGGTGCAATACCTGACCTACCTGAACCCGCTACGCTACTTCATAGAAATAGTACGCGGCCTGTTCCTCAAAGGCGTTGGCGTCTCAGTTCTATGGCCGCAGATGCTGGCGCTGGCCGTATTCGGCATATCGATGATCACGCTCAGCGCACTCCGCTTCCACAAAAAACTGGACTAGCACTCAGAACCGTGGAGTAGCGCCCCGACGTGGCGCACGCACTCATGCGTGCAGCGTTCACACTCGTGTGAACGCGTCTGTAGACAAACTACAGCCAAGCCTGTAGAATATCTACTGTCATGCGCTGGAACCCTCGACGCCGCGAGCGCGATCTCGATGCCGAGCTTCGCGCCCATCTCGAAATGGCCGCCAGCGACGCCCGCGCGCGCGGCGAATCCGCCGATGCCGCG
>JBEKNN010000231.1:0-14371 GCA_049522755.1 Bryobacteraceae bacterium
GCGTACTGACTGTACAATATCTCACTGACCCCACCAGTGCGTTGCGCATCCTTCGCTGGTTGATCGGGAGCCTCGACGTAGTCGGGCTTGATCCCATTGGACGAATGCTTCTGGTACTGGCGCCGGCGTGGCTGGCGCTGTTGGCTTTCTCGCGGCAACTGAACCTCTTGGCGATCGATGAAGACACCGCCGCGACTCTGGGCGTGAATGTCCGCCGCTGCGAAACCATTGTGCATGCGCTCTGCGCCTTGATCGTCGGCGTGACCGTTTCCGCCAGCGGAGCGATCGGTTTTGTGGGATTAATCGTCCCCCACGCGGTGCGGCTGATGTTCGGCGAAGATTTGCGCATTGTGCTGCCGGGTTCGCTGCTGCTGGGCGCGGCGTTTCTGATTCTGGCGGATGCGCTGGCGCGGACCGCGCTGTCGTCAACTGAACTTCCGGTGGGAGCCATCACAGGCTTACTGGGTGGTCCCGTATTTCTCTGGCTGCTCCGCCGGCGGCAACAATATGGGGCTATGTAAGAAGCCATGTAACGAGCCATGTAAGAAGCCCTATAAGGAGCAATCATGAACACACACCATGGTCCTCAGCGCATCGTATGTCTGACAGGAGAAACCGCCGAGACACTCTATCTGATCGGCGAGGACCATCGCATCGTCGGCATTTCCGGTTTCACCAACCGCCCGAAAGAAGCTCTGCGGAAGCCCAAAGTTTCCACATTCACGTCGGCCAAGATCGAACAGATCATCGAGCTACAGCCGGACCTGGTGATCGGCTTCTCGAAGCTGCAGGCGCAGATCGCGCACGACTTGATCAAAGCCGGAGTCAACGTGCTGGTGTTCAACCAGCGATCCGTGGAGGAGGTGCTGGAAACCATCCTTACCCTGTCGCGGATTGTCGCCGCCGAGTCTCGTGGGGTCACGCTGGTGGAACGGCTTCGCAGCGACCTTGCGCAGATCGCGGAATCCGCCCGGAGATTCCCGCGCCGCCCGCGAGTCTTCTTCGAGGAGTGGATGGACCCGCTGATCAGCGGCATCCGTTGGGTGGATGAACTGATCGAACTGGCGGGTGGCGATGGCATTTTTCCGCAGCTTCGCTGCGAGCGCGACGCCAAGCGCCGGACAGTTACGCCGGATTCGGTTATCGCTGCGAATCCGGAAGTGATCCTGGCTTCGTGGTGCGGCCGGAAAGTCGACAAGGATAAGATCCGCTTACGTGAAGGGTGGGATGCCATTGAGGCGGTCCGGTCCGGCTATGTCTACGAAGTCAAGTCGAGTTACATCCTTCAGCCGGGTCCTGCTTCGCTTACCGAAGGCGTGCGCCAATTGCACGCGATCTTAGCGAGCGTAGTGAATTGCGAGCCGGCGGCGGGTCTCGAACCCTCGGAGGCGCTTGACCCGGATGTCGCCCCGTCAAAAGTGGAGATACCAACATGACGCCAAATTCTCCGCTCGGTGTCCCCTGTCTCATTGTTCTCGTCGGCCCGCCTGGTTCCGGTAAGACCACCTGGGCGCGCCGGAACGGCCGCGGCATGGTGCATGTCTCGCAAGACGGCTTGATCGACGCGATCACGCCGGACGGATTCGATCACGTCTATCGCCCTATATATCGGGAGGCGGAAGATGCGGTGGCGCGCGCCGCGCTGCAAGCAAACCATACTGTTATCGTGGACCGCACCAATCGCACGCGCGCCCACCGCGAGCGTTGGCTGCAAATCGCGCGCGAGGCTCGGTGTCCCGCCGTCGCGGTGGTGATGACAACATCTGAAGCGCTTTGCCGGCAGCGCAATGCGATGCGCGATCCGCGCCGGCGCCTGAGTGACGAACGAATGGAACGGATGATGGCCGCGCTCGAACCGGTACGGACCGACGAGGGTTTTGTCTCTGTCCATTTCGAAAGCGGCGTGGGCGCTGGTATTTCGCTGGAGGAGACTCTGTCGCAATTTCAAACTAAGGAGCAGTTATCCCATGAGTATTGCTACCAAGCGCGGTGATGGAGGCCTGACCGGTCTCTCGGGCGGTATCAGGGTTTCGAAGACACACCCGCGCGTCGAGTGTTATGGCACCATCGACGAACTTATCTCGCAGATGGGTTTCGCGCGCTCCATTTGCCAGGATGCCGACATCTGTGAGCGGGTGGAGAGAATTCAGCGCGAGTTATACAAGGTGGGCTCGGCGATCGCAACGCCGCCTGAGTCCAGGAAGACTCCGCCGGAGATCACGCCGGCCATGGTGGACGCCCTGGAGGCCGAGGTCCATCGGATCGAGGCCGAGCCCGGTGTCCTGGCGGATTGGTCGCTTCCGGGAGGCGCCCCCGATGCGGCCGCGCTCGATGTGGCGCGCACCGTGTGCCGCCGGGCCGAGCGCCTGACGACCGGCCTGATGGAATCCGGCGTGATTCAGAATCCATCCATCCTGGCCTACCTCAACCGTCTCTCGGACGTGCTCTGGCTTTTCGGAAGACTGGTGGAAGCGCGTCGGGGAGTCGATTCCTCTCTGCGCACCGGGGACAAGCCGGGGCCTCGCTGGTCGCGGGCGTGGTGATGACTCCCATGCGGCAAAACGAGCGCTTCTCCGACCGCTTTTCCGACGAAGAACGCCGCGGCGTTTATCGCGCAATCTACGAACGCCGCGATGTCCGCTCGCATTTTCTTCCTGACGCGGTGACTGACGATGTGCTCGAAAGGATTCTCGACGCGGCGCACCACGCGCCGTCGGTCGGCTTCATGCAGCCCTGGGATTTTCTGGTGATTAGGGACGCCGATATCCGCCAGAGAGTACATCGGAATTTCGAGTGCGCCAGCCGGCGTGCGGCCGAGGTATATCAGGGCGAGCAGCGGAAACTCTACGACAGTCTGAAGTTGGCGGGCATCGTCGAGGCCCCCGTCAATGTATGCGTCACCTGCGATCACGAGCGCCCTAAAGGTAATGGCTTAGGCCGCCAGACAGATCCGGCGGTGGATGTCTACTCGACAGTCTGCGCGGTTCAAAATTTGTGGCTCGCGGCACGAGCAGAATCGCTCGGCGTTGGGTGGGTCAGCATTCTCGATCTCGAACAACTAAAGACGACGCTGGGCATCCCGCCGAAGCTGACGCCGATTGCGTATTTGTGTATCGGCTATGTGTCCGAATTTCGTCCTCAACCGGACCTTGAGGAAAAGGGATGGGAGACTCGCAGCAGTCTCGAAAGCGTTACTCACTTTGACCGCTGGGGAGTCGCAGGACAGGCCTCCGGGACTGTCTCCGGCAGCCTGCCCGCTGAGCGGCACCCGAAAGCGCATGAAGCGCCTGGAATCGAGCCTTCGGAGGCAGTCCATAAGGGCTTGAAAGAATGAGCGCGCGCGCACTCATGATCCTTGGCACAGCCTCGCATGTCGGTAAGTCACTTGTGACCGCGGGATTGGGACGGATCTTTTCGGACGAGGGGATTCGCGTGGCGCCCTTCAAAGCGCAGAACATGTCTTTGAACTCGGCGGCCACTCCCGATGGCCGCGAGATCGGGCGCGCGCAGGCGTTGCAAGCCGAAGCGTGCCGCGTGGCGCCTTGCGCCGAGATGAATCCCATTCTCATCAAGCCCTCGTCGGACACGGGGTCGCAGGTCGTTCTTCTGGGCCGTGTTTGGGGGCAAGTGACAGCGTCTGACTATCATCAACGGCGCGTCGAGGATCTGTTTCCCGCCGTGCTCGAAAGTTATCGCACACTGGCGGCGCGTCACGATCTAATGTTGCTCGAAGGCGCCGGCTCGCCCGCGGAGATCAATCTCCGGAAGCACGATATCGTCAATATGCGGATGGCGCACGCCGCCAATGCAGCGTGTCTGCTGGTGGGCGACATCGATCGTGGAGGCGTTTTCGCCGCGCTGCTCGGCACCATGGAGTTGCTTGAGCCGGAAGATCGCGCGAGAATCCGCGGATTCGTAATTAACAAGTTCCGGGGCGATGTCGAGCTATTGCGTCCCGGAGTGGAGATGATGGAACAGCGGCTGGGGATTCCGTGCGTCGGGGTCGTTCCGTTTTTGCGAGACTTGGGACTCGAAGAAGAAGATGGCGTCGCGATGGACGATCGCCGGACGGCGAGACACGTCTGGCATGATGCTGAGAATGCCACCGGGAATGCCGCCTCACCGGAGCGTCCGCTGCGCGTTGGTGTGATAGCCGTTCCGCATATGGCGAACTTCACTGACTTTGATGCCCTCGCCGCGGAACCCTCAGTCTCGCTCGCATTCTTGGATGATTCAGCAGATGTGTGTCTCGCCGATGTACTTATCCTTCCCGGCAGCAAGCAGACACTCGATGATCTCTTGTGGATTCACGAGCGTCGCTTTGCGCACTGTCTCGCGACTTACCCCGGCTTACTAATTGGCATCTGCGGCGGCTTTCAAATGCTCGGCCTCTCGATTGAGGACCCCTCCGGCGTGGAGAGCGGCGGACTTCCCCGTACCATGGCAGGTTTGGGCCAACTGCCAGTCCGCACCTTGATGCGTGACCAGAAGACGGTTCGCCGCGCGACGGGGCGGGCGCGCTTATGGGACGCGCCTTCGTTCAGCGGGTACGAGATTCACATGGGAGAGACGCTGTATGATAACGGCGCCGAACCCTTTGCGGAGATTTTGCGAGAGGGCGAGCAACAACCAACTTTGGACGGCGCGGTCGCTTCGTCTGGGCGGGTTTGGGGGACTTACATCCACGGGCTATTCGACGATGACGCATTCCGCCACAGATTCTTGCATTGCGCCCGGCGGACATGCGGCCTTGCGCCGGCGTTCCGCCACGTCTGCGTGACAGCGGAACGCCAGGCGCGTATCGACCGTTGGGCAGGCCACCTGCGGCAATCTCTGGATATGACAATGATTCACGAATTGACCCCAAAAAGCCGGGCCAACTTATGACTGCTCCTCAATTGTCTCTCGCCTATGCAGCGGATATTCTATTGGGCGACCCGGAATGGTTCCCGCATCCCGTCCGATGGTTTGGCTCTATGACCCACATGGGAGAACGTCTGTTGCGCCCGCTCGTTCGCGGCCCTAAGAGTGAGATGTTGGCGGGCGCGCTGCTCACTGTATCCGTAGCATCCATTGGCTGGGCTTTGGGCCGTCCGAAAAACTCCGCGTGCCAAACAATGCTGGCGTCGACAGCTCTGGCGACGCGCTCTCTTCTGGATGAAGCTGGCGCTGCGATCAGGGCGCTTGAAGCGGGCGATCTCGATTTGGCGCGGCGCCGACTGGCTCGCATCGTGGGCCGCGATACCGCGCATCTCGACGAAACTGAAATCTCGCGCGCCGTCATCGAGACTCTGGCCGAGAGCACATGCGATGGCATTGTGGCTCCGTTGTTCTGGCTCGCGGCCATCGGCGTTTCCGGAGCGATGTCTTACAAGGCGATCAACACGCTCGATTCCATGATTGGCCATCTGGAACCTCCCTATCGCTATTTCGGGCGTGTGGCTGCGCGGCTTGACGACGCAGTCAACTTCGTTCCCGCGCGTTTGACGGCCCTGGGAATTGTCGCCGCAGCAAAGCTCCACCCGAGGCTCCAAGGTTTAGATTCCGGACGCGCACTGCAGATCTGGCGGCGCGACGGTGATAAGCATGCGAGCCCGAACGCGGGACAAAGCGAAGCCGCGATGGCCGGGGCGCTCGGCGTGCGACTCGGGGGCGTGAGTCTCTATGACGGCCATCTTCACAATACGCCTCTGCTCTACCCCCAAGGCCGGCCGGCATCAGTGGGCGACGCTAAAGCAGCATTGTCACTGGTCGCAATCGTGTCGGCGCTCGCGTTTGGCGCCGCGCTGCTGGTAGTTGGCTGGAGGAACCGTCGGTGACCGTACACGGCGGCGATGTGTGGCGGGTTGCCGAACAACTGGGCATCGCTGCGTCCGGGATTTTGGATTTCAGCGCCAGCGTCAACCCGCGTGGGCTGCCGCCTAAAGCGCGGGAGCGACTCGAACGGGATGCGTCCGATGCCCGATTGCTTAGCTTTTATCCCGACCCGTCCGCGCGGCGTCTGCGCGAGGCCCTAAGCCAACGCCTCGAGGTAACTGCCGACGCGATTGTCGTAGGGCCCGGCGCCGAGTCTCTATTAGCTCCGATTTTGCGACACCTGCAGCCCAGCCGCGCGCTGGTTCCCGTTCCCGCCTTCGCCGAATACAGAAGGGTATGTGAGCAAGAGCATGTCGAGTTCACCCCATTTTCGCTCCAGCGTTCCGAGTTATTCCGAACGCCCGTGGACCGTTTTTGCCGGCGCATCGAATCGGAATCGCCTGGCGCGGTGCTGTTGAACAATCCGCATAACCCCTCTGGCGCTGTGCTTGACGCGCACGAAGTTCGGCGCATTGGCGATATCGCGATCACCTTCCTCGCGGCGCTGCTTGTCGATGAAGCGTTCATCGACTACGTTCCCGATGCCAGCCTGGTCCGGGAAGCCGCCAACCAACCCCACTTGGCAGTGCTTCGATCGCTCACTAAGTTCTATGGGTGCCCCGCGCTAAGAGTCGGGTATGCCGTCGCCCATCCGGATACAATCCGGGCCATCCGATCTTTGTTGCCCACCTGGCCGGTAACTCAACTCGCGAGTGACACACTCGCCGAAGCCGTTGCAGACCGCGAATATGCAGAAGCGTCCCTTCGCGAAAACGCGTTCGAACGAGAACGCCTAGCTAACTCGCTGAGCGGACTCGGCCTCGTCGTATTCCCCTCCGCGGCCAACTATTTGCTTCTTGAATTACACGCGGACATGCCCACCGCTTCAGAGTTACGAGCGCGCTTGATCGCAAATCATCGAATTCTGATTCGGAATTGTGATTCCTATGAGGGGCTCGCGCCGGGGCGTTACGTGCGCGTGGCTGTACGCTCCGGTGATGACAATTGCCGCCTGATCCAGGCCCTCGCCGAGGAATTGAGAGTATCATGAAGTTACTCAAGGAGACGATCCAAGAGATCCGCCCAATCGACTCTCGCTGGATTGAATCCGCAATCCAGCGCCAATTAGAACTCACTAAGCCGCCGGCGAGCCTTGGCCGCCTTGAGGTGATCGCTAACCGGTGCGCCGCAATCCGGGAAAGCTTCCAGTTAACCGCGAGTCATCCCCGCATCGTGCTTTTCGCCGCGGATCACGGCGTCTGCGCGGAAGGAGTTAGCGCGTACCCTCAAGAAGTGACTGCGCAGATGGTCTTGAACTTCCTCCGCGGCGGCGCCGCCATCAACGCGTTCGCCCGTGCGGGCGGGATCGAATTGAAAGTGGTCGACGTCGGCGTGGCAACGCCGCTCCCGCTTTCGAGCGACCTGATCAGCCGCCGCGCAGCGCCGGGCACCCGCAACTTTTGTAAGGCCCCTGCAATGACGGAAGCTGAGATGACTGCAGCTCTCGAAACGGGTGTGGAACTCGCCGATGATTCCGCCCGGGCCGGGTGCGACCTTCTAGGCTTCGGCGAGATGGGCATTGGAAACACGACGTCCGCAAGCGCGATTGCCGCCGCCCTGACGCGAGAACCCATTGCAGCCGTGGTTGGTTGCGGCGCCGGCGCCGATGACGCGTGTATGGCGCGGAAGCGCTCCGCCATCCAGCGCGCCCTGGCACTCCACTCCGATAGTCTCGGAGATCCGCTAGGAATTCTGCGCTGCGTCGGCGGGCTCGAGATAGCGGCGATGTGCGGTTTCTGTCTCGGAGCCGCTGCCCGACGCGTTCCCGTTGTCATGGACGGCTTCATCGCAACCGCTGCTGCCGCCATGGCCATCCGTCTCTGTCCGGCATCGTCGGGATACCTGTTCGCCTCACATCGCTCGGCGGAGCCCGGACACACGTACTTGCTCGCGACTCTCGAACAAGAGCCGCTGCTCGATTTGGGCATGCGACTCGGGGAAGGAACAGGCGCCGCTCTCGCGATGAAGCTCATCCAGGCGGCCGTTGCTGCGTTCACCGGAATGGCGACATTCGCATCCGCCGGAGTCTCCAACAAGTGAGATCGCTTCTGGCGGCGATTGCATTCCTGACCACGATTCCCGTGGGAAAAGTCGCCGCTTTCGATGCGGCGGACGTGGCGCATTCGGCTGGCTGGTTTCCGTTCATCGGGGTGCTACTCGGGACTGTCTACAGCCTGGCCGCCGCCCTATTAAGGAACTGTCTGCCTCCGGAAGTAGTTGCAGTCCTCTTAGTGATTCTCGATGCGCTGGCGACCGGCGCCCTGCACTACGATGGTCTGGCTGACACTGCCGACGGATTCGGTGGAGGCAAAAGCCGCGAAGACATCCTTCGCATCATGCGCGACCACGCCATTGGGAGTTATGGCGGCCTGGCCCTGGCGAGTCTTGTTGCTCTCAAGGTAACGGCTTATGCCGCTCTGTTGAAGCAAAGTAACTGGATCGTAGCGCTGATTCTGACGCCGGCTTTGGGCCGCTGGTCGATTCTGCTTCTCACTGCGACGCTGCCTTATGCGCGACCATCCGCATCCGCCATCGAGAGTATGGGGAAACGATCGCTGCTCGGTGGAACAGCGACCGTCTTAGCGGCCATGATTACGGCTATGATCGCGGCTACGTCGGCAACTACGTCAGTAGCTACGTCAGTAACTACGTCCGGCCGCGCCTGGATCGCGATGGCTGCGGTGGCGGCGGTCACTGCCGCCTTCGGCCTCTACTGCCGGCGACGGATCGCCGGTATCACTGGAGACACTCTGGGCGCAAACCTTCAGCTTTGTGAGAGTGCGGCGCTGCTCACATTCATTTGGGCGGGATATCCGCAATGACTCGCTTCTGGCTGATCCGGCACGGGGAACCGGCAAAAGAAATGCTGCATCGGTGCTATGGTTCGCTGGATGTAGGTCTCTCCGAGACAGGCCGCACACAAATGGCGCGGGTTGCTGAACGCCTCAAGGGTGAACCGATGGCTGCGATCTATACCAGTCCGCGGTCGAGGGCGGTCGAAGGTGCGCGGATTCTTGGCGCCGTCGCATCCTGCTCTATCGAAATCGTCGAGGATTTGCGCGAGATCGACTTCGGTGACTTCGAGGGTTTGGCGTATGACGAAATCGCCGCTCGATATCCGGACCTGTATAGGCAATGGATGGAGACACCCACGGAAATCCAGTTTCCAAACGGGGAGAGCTTCTCCGCGATGCGTGTCCGGGTTCTTAGCGCATTTGACAGGATCCAACGCAAACGGGAAGGCCAGACCGTCGCGATTGTCAGCCATGGCGGCGTCAATCGTATCCTGCTCGCGTGGGCGCTGCAGATGCCGGACAAGTGTATCTTTCGCCTGGCCCAGGACTACGCCGCCATAAACCTGCTGGAGTTAGTCGACGGACTCCCGAGCGTACAATTGCTGAACTGTGGCTCCGCATGACCTATGATACGAGTAACCCCATGAGCGAATTCGACGTAGTAGGCGTCGGTCTCAACGCTACCGACACATTGCTGCTGGTGCCGCACTTTCCCGCCTATGCCGGCAAGGCGCCGTACCTCCAGGAGATGATGAGCCCCGGCGGCCAGGTGGCCAGCGCCATGGTGGCCTGCGCACGCCTGGGGCTGCGCGCAAAATACATCGGCGCGGTGGGCGACGACGAGCGCGGGCGCATTCAGATGGAGAGCCTGCTCGGTACCGGCATCAACCTGGATCATGTCCAGCTCCGGCGCGGGTGCGCGAATCAATCGGCGTACATTATCGTGGATCAATCGAGCGGCGAGCGCACCGTATTCTGGCGGCGCGATGATTGCCTGCGCATCGATCCGGAACAGATCGAGCCGGAACAGATTGCGTGTGCGCGGCTGCTGCACATCGACGGGCACGATACGGCGGCTGTGGCCCACGCGGCGCGGATCGCGCGCGAGCGCGGCATCCCCGTCACCGTGGACGTGGACACCATCTATGCGGGGTTCGACCACGTGCTGCCGCAAGTGGATTACCTGATTGCCAGCTCCGAATTTCCCGCCGCGTGGACCGGCGAGCAAAACCCCTTTCGCGCGCTGGAGATGCTGCAGAACGAATACGGCATGCGCGTGGCGGCCATGACTCTGGGCGCGCACGGGGCGCTGGCGCGATTCGAAGGGCGGTTCGTTTATTCGCCGGCGTATGTGGTGAATTGCGTGGATACCACCGGCGCGGGCGACGTGTTTCACGGGGCCTTCTGCTATGCTGTGTTGCAAGGGATGCCGATACGCGAATCTCTCGAATTTTCCAACGCCATGGCGGCCCTGAACTGCACGGCCCTGGGCGCGCGCGGCGGAATTTGCGGCCTGGACGAAGTTCGGGCGCTGATGGCGCGCGCTGAAAGAAGGCCGCACCCCAGCTTCGCCACCCACGACACTCACGAATAAATGTTTCCCTTACGCGATACACAGCCGAGCTACTCGAAGCCCGTTGTCACCTCACTCATCATCGCCGTCAATATTCTGGTCTTTCTATACGAGGCTTCGCTCGACCCCTACACGCAGAACGCATTTATTGCGCAATACGGACTGGTTCCGGCCAACTTCCATGTCTCAGCTATTTTCACGTCGATGTTTCTCCACGGCGGCTGGCTCCACGTGCTGGGCAATATGTGGTTCCTATGGATCTTCGGCGACAATGTCGAAGACATTCTGGGGCATGAGAAGTATCTGCTGTTCTATCTGCTGTGCGGCGTGGCGGCGGCGGTCACTCAGGTGTTCTTCAGCGGCGATTCGCGCGTGCCCATGGTAGGAGCGAGCGGCGCCATTGCGGGCGTGATGGGCGCTTACATGGTGAAGTTTCCGCACTCCCGAATTGTGACGCTGATCTTTTTCATCTTTATCACGTTCATCGACGTGCCTGCGTGGCTGATGTTGATTTACTGGTTCGCCGTGCAGTTCTTCAGCAGCATCGGCAGCATCGGCTACTCCACCGCGTCGGAAGGCGGCACGGCGTTCTTCGCGCATGTAGGAGGGTTCCTGGCCGGCATCGTTTTAATCAACCTTCTGGGCACGAAACAACGATACTCGCGGCGGAGCGATTTACAGTGGTGAACCTCGACGTTCTTGCCATTGCGGCGCACCCTGACGATGTGGAGCAGACGTGCGGCGGCGCCTTGATGCGCATGGCGGCGCACGGCTATCGCACCGGCGCGCTCGATCTGACGGCGGGAGATATGGGCACGCGCGGCACGCCGGAGCAGCGCGTGGCAGAATCGCAGGCCGCCGCTAAAGTGATGGGCCTCGCGTGGCGCGGCAATCTGTATTTTCCCGATGCGCGCCTGGAAAACAACATCGCCGCGCGCATGACTCTGGCCGTCAAGATCCGCGAGCTGAAGCCGCGCACGGTGATTCTGCCATACTGGGAAGCGCGCCATCCGGACCATTACCGCGCCGGGGAAATGGGCTATGAAGCCTGTTTCCTGGCTGGATTGAAGAAGCTCGACGAATACTCGGAGCCGCACCGCCCTTTCAAGATTCTCTATGCGAGCCTCTACGCCGATGTGAAGCCTTCTTTCATTGTGGACATCAGCGCGGAGTTCGAGCGGCGCATGGAAGCGCTGTTTTGCTACGTTTCGCAATACGGCGAGACAGCCGATGGCGGCGCGTTGTTTCCGAACGAACGGGAGATTCGCGACCGGCTGGGCGCCATCGCGCGATTTTACGGCAACCAGATCGGCGTGAAATACGGCGAGCCGTTCGTGGTGAAAGAAGCAATGCAGATCGACGACATCGTCTCGATGCCGGTGCGCTCGATTTAGTCCTCGATTTAATCTATGACTCCGCTCGATCTCCCTCACGCCGCGGGCGCATTCGGCGCCGCATTTGTGGCTGGCGCCATCAATTCCGTGGCGGGCGGCGGGACGCTGGTTACGTTTCCGACACTGATCTGGATGGGCCTCAACTCCGTCACAGCCAATGCAACCAGCACGGTCGCCATCTGGCCCGGTACCGTGGGCAGCATGTTCGGCTACCGGCGCGAGCTGCGGGCTGCGGAACCGCGATTCCTGGCGCTGATCGCACCCAGCCTGATTGGTGGAATCTCCGGCGCAGTGCTGCTGAAGCTGACGCCATCCTCTGTGTTCGACCGGCTGGTGCCGTTTTTGATTCTCTTCGCTACGCTGTTGTTCATGGCGCAGGAAACGGTGCAGCGAAAACTCAAGACCGCCGGCGCCGAAGCGCGGAGTTCGACCGGATGGCTGGTGGGCGCCCTGCTGTTTCAGCTTGGGGTAGGCCTCTATGGCGGCTATTTCGGCGCGGGCATCGGAATACTGATGCTGGCGGCGCTGAGCATTCTCGGCCTGAAGGATATTCATGAGATGAACGCGCTGAAAGTGATTCTGGGCGGAGCCATCAACGGCATTGCAGCGGCCTATTTCATCTGGAAGGGCATGGTCTATTGGCCTTACGTGCTGGTGATGGTGGTGGGCGCAATAGCGGGCGGATACGGAGGCGTCGGGGTGGCGCGCAAGCTGGGAGGGCGAACGGTAAGACGGATTGTGATCGGGATCGGGTTCGCCATGGCGGTGTCCTTGTTTCTGAAGTTTGTATGATGACCGCGAACGATTTTCGCCGGATAGCGCTTAGCCTCGAAGGCGCGGAGGAGGGCTCGCACATGGGCGCCGCCGACTTCCGCGTGGGCGGCAGGATCTTCGCCACGCTCGCCTCGCAAAAGCAGGGTTACGGAAACCTGATGCTCACGCCGGAACTGCAGGCGGAGTTCGTCGCAGAGCAGCCGGATGTATTCGTTCCCATTGCGGGCGGATGGGGCAAATCGGGTGCGACCCACATCCGCCTCTCCGCCGCAAATGAGGACTTGCTCGCGGGCGCGTTGCGCACGGCATGGAAGCTCCGGATCGATAAGAACACAAAACCCGGAGGCAAGAAGATTGCACCAAAGAAGCGCGCCCGCTGATTCGGGCGACACCGTTCCTATTTATGAATAACCGCGCGAATATTTCCGTGCTGATCGTAGGCGCTGGCCCCACCGGGCTGGCGCTGGCTTGTGTTCTTGCACGCCGTGGAGTGGCCTTCCGCATCATAGAAAAGGCGGCGGAATACTTCGCCGGATCGCGCGGCAAAGGCTTGCAGCCGCGCAGTCTCGAAGTGCTCGAAGACCTCGGCGCGATCGACCGCATCCTTGCGAACGGGCGTTTCCACCTGCCGTTTCGAGGTTACGACGGAGCGACTGTGCTCGGCGATCACGACATGCATGCGGACCGCATCCCCACTCCCGATGTCCCTTACGCCAGTCCGCTGATCATCCCCCAGTGGCGGGTGGAAGAGATATTGCGCGCACGCCTCGCCGAATTCGGAGGCCGCGTAGAGCTGGCCACCGAGCTGATTGGCTTCGAGCAGAGCACCGATTGCGTGACTGCCACGCTGAGCCGCCCGGGCGGGACTGAACAAGTGGTTGCCGCATTCCTGGTTGGCGCCGACGGCGGCCATAGCTTCGTCCGCAAGAGACTGGGCGTGGGTTTCGAGGGCGAGACCTGGAAGGACGAGCGCATGCTGGTTGGCGACGTCCAGGTGGATGGCCTGGACCGCGAGCACTGGCACTCCTGGCCCAAGCACGCGGCCGGCTGGGTCGCCCTCTGTCCGCTGCCGAGCACCGATTCGTTTCAGTTCCAAGCCCAGATCGCGCCGGATGAGTCCGACGAGCCGACGCTACAGCGCTTCCAGGAGATCATCGACGAACGGACCGGGCAACCCGGCATCCGTCTGCACGACGCCACATGGCTATCGCTCTATCGCGCGAACGTACGGATGGTGGACCGCTTCCGGATGGGCCGCGTCTTTCTGGCCGGGGACGCCGCACACGTACATTCCCCGGCGGGCGGCCAAGGCATGAACACTGGATTCCAGGATGCCTACAATCTTGGTTGGAAGCTCGTTGAGGTGCTGGCCGGAGCGCCAGCCGAGCTACTCGATACCTACGAAGAGGAGCGACTGCCGGTCGCCGCTTCGCTGCTCGGGATCACCACCAAGCTGCATCGCGCAACCTTCACGGGAAAGCTGAGTGACCAGCGCCGCGGTCCCGAGACATTGCAGCTTGGCATCAACTACCGGGGCAGCTCACTCGCCCGCGACGAGCGCGATTCGACGGCGTCGGTTCAAGCGGGTGACCGCGCTCCCGACGCGCCCTGCCATGACTCCGCTGGAAAGCCTATCCGCCTGTTCGATCTCTTCCGCGGGCCGCATTTCACGCTGCTCGCGTTTTGCCGGGGCGTAGTGACTCAAGCGACAACTCAGGATTACGGAACTTCCGTCCATACTTACACTGTGATCCGTGCGGGAGAGTCAGCCGGCGATACCGCTCCCGATATCATCATCGATACCGCAGGTCATGCGTACCGCGCTTATGACGTCGAAGCCGGCGCGCTTGTGCTCATCCGGCCGGACGGCTACATAGGTTTGATCGCGGATTGTTCGTCCGCCGGCAGCGTTCAGGAAT
>JBEKNN010000232.1:0-14366 GCA_049522755.1 Bryobacteraceae bacterium
AATTGCGCGAGGCGATTGATAAGTTTGTGAAGGCCTACAACAAGAATGCAGCGCCGTTCGAATGGACCAAGGCCGTGGTTCATCCAACGGCCCCCAAGCCTAAATACGCTGATTTATGCAATTAGGTTCCCAGCCGCGCAAGTCTGAGAATTCATCTCTCAGAATTCTCACGCAGCAAGCAGATCGAGAACCTTCTGGATTGCATGATCGGCCTTGTGATAGGCCGTTTCGACCTTGCTGGCAGGCTTGAGGGTTTCATCCGGCCGGTGATGGAACAGCGAGTTGGCCAGCGGTCCACAGACACGCTTGAGGGCGGCTTTACCCCCTTATCGGTCAGGCGGTAGCGGTAGCCGCGTCCGATACGTTCGAGCAGGCCATGGGCCTTCATCTTGCGAAGGTCGTAGCGGAGTTGGGTGAGCGTATAGCTGGCAGCGGATAAGCCGAAGGTAGTGAGGATGGCTTGATGGATGTCGGCGCTCCGCCATCCGTTAAGTTGTGCACCGCCGTGGAGCAGCGCCTCCATTAACCGCATCATCCGGGTGTCGTGAATCTTGATGCCGGCACGTGTCTTATCCCCATCGTCGCAGGCGCCGCCTTCGCTCGGCGATGACGATCAACTCTTCGCGGATCGCCTCGTCAACATGACCCAGTCCGGCTTTTCACCCTTGACTTTGCCAGAAAAAGTAATTTACCATCTATAGGTATGCAGAAACTGCCGCTCTCCGGATGCCTCTGCGTCGCGGCCGCGCTAAGCGCCTGCAGCCGTTCCAATAATCTGCTATTGGGCGAAGTCCAGGCGCAGGTAGGCACTCACACCGTGCGCGTGACGGATTGCTACCGCACCAGCGTTCCGCCGCCCGAGCGCCTGCCGGACGCTGGCGGGCAGGCGTCTTATCGTTTCATGCCGTGCCGTGACGCCGACGTTCAGATTCGCGCCGGCGAGTTAACGGTGAACGGCCGCTCTTACGGCCATATCCAGAAGGGCGATACAATTCTGGTGGATCACGGCGTAGTGTCCGTCAACCCGCCGAAATTGCAGGCGCATGCCGGGAAGTAAGGCCGTAGCATTCGGGTTGTTGGGCGGGCTGCTCGCTACCCCCGGCGGGCCGTTCGCACAGCCTTAGTCTTTTCGAATACGCCAGGCGCATATCACGCCTTGAGTCTCGGCCGCTCCTTGCGCACGTACAGATTATCCTGATGCGGTTCGCCGTCGCATTCAATTGCGAGCGTGGTCACCGGGTCGTCCGGAGCCTTTTCCGGCAGACCCGTGAACCGGACGCGGAAATCGTCCTGATCGAACTTCACTTCCTTGCCGGATGTGGCGAGCTTCACCGATTGGACTTTGCTGCGCAATCCGCCGAGAGCCACCGTCGATCCCGGCCAGAAATGCACGTGCATGTAGAGCGTGTTGCCCTTGCGCGAGAAGCTGGCGAATGCCGAGCGGTTGGGCTGACACTTTTCGCTCTGATAGATGGACTGACCATTGACCGCCATCCATTTACCAACCTTGGTGAGAATAGTTACCGATTCTTCCGGAATCGATCCATCCGCCTTAGGCCCGATGTTCAACAAGTAGTTACCCGTATCGTGCGCGCAAGTTACTAAGTTGCGAACGATTGTCTTCGGCGACTTCCAATTGTCGTCCGCGCGCTGGTAACCCCAGCTGTCGTTCATCGTCATGCAGCTTTCCCAGGCGCGCTGGTCGGCCGTGATCCGCTGCTCAGGCGTGGCGAAATCCCCTTGCAGCGCGTTGCGGTTGTTGACGATGATTTCAGGCTGAAGCTGGAACACCATCGCATTCATCTTTTCCGATTCCCACCCCGCTGCGTCCAGCGGCCAGGAAACGTCGTACCACAGCACGTCGATTTTGCCGTAGTTGCTCAATAGCTCATGGATCTGCCCATGGATGTAATCGACGAAGCGGCGGCGCGCCTGTTCGTCGGTGGCGCAGCGCGCGCCATCGGGATGGTGCCAGTCCATCAGTGAATAATAGAAGCCGACGCGCATTCCTTCGCCGCGCGCGGCCTCGACGTATTCCTTCACCAGGTCGCGGCCGGGCCCCTGTTTCGGCGCGCAGTAACTGGTTAGCTTGGAATCGAAATGGCAGAAGCCTTCATGATGTTTGGTGGTCATCACCATGTACTTCTGCCCCGCCTGCTTAGCCAGCCGCGCCCAATCGCGCGCAGCGTTGGGTTTCGGCTTGAACTGCTGGGCGAGCTGCTCGTATTCGGCGACGGGGATGCCTTCGTTCTCCATCACCCACTCGTGTCTGCCAAGCACGCTGTAGAGTCCCCAGTGGATGAACATGCCGAAGCGCGCTTCATGCCACCACTTCATGCGCTGTTCACGGTCAGCGTCGCCACCGGCGGGGGAGGCGGTCACGGTGCGGGCTGCCGCGGCGGTGGCTGCCATCATTTGAAGGTAATCGCGTCTGGTCATGGACGTTCCTCCGTCAACCAGGATATCACGTGCCGCGTTAGCGTTAAAGTTGGGCTGGAAGCTGGAGAGATTGGGGTCGGGTAAGACAGGGCGTTGGCGGAGAGCCCGCTAGCTTCGAGCCGTTTCGTCCGCGGTTACCAGATCTCCGAAAGAGGAATCCCACTGACTTCGGCGAGCACGCGCGAGCGGATGTGGGCCCGTCCAATCTCTACCTCGTCACGGCCGGCGAAATGCGTCAGCACGCGGCGCGTTTCCCCATAAACCACCCACACTTCCTGGCCGCCATTAGCCAGATACTTCTCAATTTTGCGATCTATTTTTGCCGCCGTGTTCGATTCGGAGATGACTTCGATGGCGATCAGCGGCGCGCCTTCGTAATAATCGTCGCCGGTCTGGTCGGGATGCGTGACGCTGACATCGGGAATCAGCCAGGAATCCGGCTTCCCGCCGATTTTGTAGCCCATCTCGTGATGTACCTTGCCAAGTTCGCGGGCCGCGCTGCGCGATCTGAGGGCATCCACCAGCTGACGAAGTCGA
The DNA here is from genome assembly GCA_049522755.1 of Bryobacteraceae bacterium. Lineage (GTDB taxonomy): Bacteria > Acidobacteriota > Terriglobia > Bryobacterales > Bryobacteraceae > PALSA-243. Next base: position 2,977 of record JBEKNN010000232.1, read on the forward strand.
AAGAACAGATTCTCCGCTATTATGTTGTGTGGCAGCATGGCAGGGGGCATCTGGATCAGTTCTCCATCCAGCAATTCTATCTTGCCGGGCTCCTCCGGCAACCGTTCGAGGTCCTCAAACGTCACCAGATCCACTGCGGTTGGCATAACAAACACTATACTACTCCCGAAGCGATCCTCCACAATTCGAAGGCCGGAAACTTAAGCATCGCGCCCCGCGTCGTACCCCATCATGCGCCTTCTCGTAGGCCTCACCTGCGCGGCAATAGCCCTCGCGCAGACTAACAAGCCCGATCCGTTCGTTCAAGGTACGGAGCCCAAACCCAAGGCCGAAGATTACGAGGCGCATGGACGGAGTGGCACGGTGGAGATCGGCGCCGAGTTCATGGTGCGCAGTTTCTCGCGGGGCAATGCGATGTATATCGCCAACGACTACGTCACGGTTGAAGTTGCGCTATATGCGCCGAAAGGCGAAAGCGTGGAGATTGGCTATCTCGATTTTCAGCTCCGCATCAACGGCAAGAAGCAGACGCTGCTGGCTCAGAATCCCTACATGGTGGCTGCGTCAATCGCTCATCCGGCCTGGCAATCGCAGAGAGTTGGCGTCGAAGCAACAGCCGGCGCCGGCAATACCGGGGTGATCCTCGGCGGTCCGCCGCACACGCCTTTTCCGACAGGCGATCCGCCCGGGAGCGCGGGGCCGACCATTCCGCAAGTTCCCAAGCCGGACCCGCCCGAGGGGATCGACAGACAACCGGTCAAGACTGCCGATGAAATCGCCGTGGAGGCGGCTCTTCCGGAGGGCAAGAACCGCGCGCCGGTCAGCGGGTTTCTGTACTTCATTTATACCGGGCGAACCAAGTCCATCAAACAGGTAGAACTACTGTACCGGGATACTGTGCTGAAGCTGCGGTAGACTAGCGTAAGCCAAAGGAGGCTTTATGCCTTTCTGCACGACTTGCGGCAGCAACGTCAACGGGGTATTTTGCCCGCAATGTGGAACACCTGTCAGCGCCGCGGGCGCCTCGCCGCCCCAACCCGCTCAGCAGCCGCCACCCTACGGAGCGCCGCCTCCGCCACCCTACGGGGCGCAGCCGCCGGGCATGGCCCCGCCACCTTACGGCGTCCCGCCGCCGGGCATGGCGCCAATGCCCCCAACGCGCAAAACCAGCCCCCTGGTATGGGTGCTGGTGATCATTCTCGGTCTTTGCTTCCTCGGATTCGCCTCCTGCGCAGGCTTCGGCTTATACATGGCGCATAAGGTGAAACAGGCGGGCATCGATCCCGATCTGTGGCGGAACAATCCCGGTCTGGCGGTCGGAAAAATTCTCGCCGCCACCAATCCTAATATCGAGGTGGTGAGAAGCGACGACCGCGCGGGCACCGTCACCATTCGCGACAAGCGCAACGGCAAAGAAACCACCATGACCTTCGACCAGGCGCGCAACGGCAAATTCAGCATCACCGCCGACGACGATCGCGGCGGCACGGCGACCATGCAGTTCGGCGGCGGCGCCAACACCAACGATCTGCCCTCCTGGGTGCCGAAGTATCCGGGCTCGGAAGGGACCAGCACTTTCGCCCTCAAGGGCAGCGGCGCCGACGGCTCCGATGGCGGCAGCTTCACATTCACCACGCCGGATTCGAGTGACAAGGTGTTGCAGTTTTATCGCGACAAGATTCAGGATCTGGGGCTAAAGGTGAAGATGAGCAGCGCCACGGGCGACACCAGCATGATCGTCGCAACCGAAGATGGAGACCGGCGATCTCTCACCGTTATTATAGGCAGCCATCCGGGCTCAACCTCGGCCAGCATAACTTACGGATCGAAACGATAGGGTCTTCCGTGAGCCTCTAGCCGTGGCCCAGGTACATCAGCCAACCGAGCCCGAACAGCGCAACAAGGAAACACACGAACGTGTAGACGCCATACTCGATGCGTTCGCGGTCGGTGCGCTTGGTGACTACGCCCAGCACCACCGATGTAAACAACGAAAACAGGAGCGCCGCCTCGAAGTGCGAGAGGTTCATCTTGGGCATCAGTCTTTCCTCCGCGCCGCGATCTCATACGCGTCCACCATCGCCAGAATGTTGAGCAATCCCGCGGTCACCAGAAACTTGGTCCCATAATCGTGAACATGGCCGGCCTGGTCCGGCTGGTTGTATCCCAGCCACACGCTCAACAGGTAAAGGATTCCCGAGAAGACGTCTCCCACGAAGCCGCCCGTGTTGATCAGCGTAGTGAGCAGATCGCCGCTCTGCGGGGTGAACATCGCGCCGCGCATCATGAGGCCGCACACGAACATGCCCGTGACCGCCGCCAGCAACAGGATTCCGCGCCCGGTTCGCTTGAGCAGGAAATGCCCGCCGCCGGGTATCAGCCACCCGAGCGCCACGGCCGGAGCCCAAAGGCCGATCGGAGGCATGGGCTGGCTCAGTTCTTTTTCTTTGGACATGTTTTCCCTCTGAGTTTAGCACCCTGCACACATTGAATAGCGCGTCGTGACCGTGCCCACGCACTCACGCGTCGCACTCACGCGCGCAGCGCCCACAATCGCGTGAGCGCGTTTTTTGGGCGTGCAATGCGCCCCAAATGGTGGTGACGCTGCACGCAGGAGCGCGCCGCACCAGTGTGCGCTCCAGGTTCTTCAGTCGCGGTCCAGGTTGTTCTCTAACGCGCCGTTGTGCGGCCATACATCCGGTTGCATCCTCGCTTCCAGGTCGTACCGCGCTTGCGTGTTCATACAACAAGCGGGCGTAGTATCGAAGCAGCGTCCCTGGCGCAGGGCGTATCGCCGCTGTTCGAGAGCTGTCCGGCGACCGGCCTTACCAATTACGGCCGAGCGGTGTCACGCAGGCTTACGAAAGTTCAAGCTTCTCTGTCACTTCAAGCTTTCGGACTCGCAAGGTATCTACTTCCAAATCGGCTATCTTCAACGAGTCTACATTGCCCTTGCTTATATCCACAGTGCGAATAACGAGGCGGCGAATCGCCAAGACGCCTATTGCCAGCGCGCCGAACGCTAACGCGCCAATTGCCAGAGCGCCGATTGCGCCGGCTCCAGTATTAAACCTCTCGACTCGCTGGATGTCGCCTCTATGCTTCAAGAGATTTCGCGATTTCACTCTGGCTTTCTCCTTAGATGGCATTTGTTAGGTTGCGTGCGGCAAGTCGCGGTCTCGTTGTACAGCAGCTCGAAGACATTATCTAAATGACGCCGCTTCGAGGTCCCTGACCACCTGTACATCCGCGACGCGCGTGTCAAGGGGTGGAGCGGAGATGTTCGAGCAGCCGGGAGTCGGCGTTCGCCCGGCCTTTCAACCCAATCTGTACACCCCAAACAGCCGCTGCTACATTTCGGCATAGGAGCAGGCGCCAGGCAAATATCACTTGGCTGTATACGCGCCAATGGCGTCGGGTGTTCCGGAAAAGGCAGTAGTTCTCATTACGTCCGCCGCAATCTCGAACGACCGCAGCCGCAGAGCATGGTCGTACAGATCCGACGTGAAGATCAGCTCGTCCGCCCCCGTGTCCTGCAGCAGTTGGCTTAACTTCCGCTGAACCGTGTCGGGGCCGCCGATCACCGCGGCGCTCAACCGCGATTCCACCAGGAATCGCTCTGGTTCGCTCCAAACTCCGTCCATGCTCTCCACGGGAGGTGGTATGTAGATCGGCTCGCGCCGGATCAGCTTAAGATGACGCTGCTGCGCTGATGTGGCGAGCCGCTTTGCTTCCGCGTCCGTTTCCGCAGCCACAAGCGGTACGCCGACCATCAGGTAGGGCCGGTCAAGATATTGCGAAGGCTCAAAACTGCCGTGATAGGCTTCGATCGCCTGCATCAGCAGCGCTGGCGCGAAGTGGCTCGCGAACGCGAACGGCAGTCCGAGAGCCGCGGCGAGTTGAGCGCTGTACGTGCTCGAACCCAGCAGCCATACGGGAACATTCGTTCCAGCGCCGGGAAAAGCCACCAACCGCTGGCCTGCTCCAGCGGGAGCCAGGTAAGCGAGCAACTCACGCACCTGCATGGGGAAATTCTCTTCGTTCGTGTCGTAGCGTAATGCCCGCGCGGCCGCCTCATCAGAGCCCGGAGCTCGCCCCACGCCCAGGTCAATGCGTCCCGGATATAGCGTCTCCAGCGTTCCAAACTGCTCCGCAATCACCAGGGGCGCGTGATTCGGCAGCATAACGCCCCCGGAGCCTACACGAAGCGTCGACGTTTGCGCGGCAACATAGCCGATTAGAATCGACGTTGCGGCGCTGGCGATTCCCGGCATGTTGTGATGCTCGGCAATCCAGAAACGCGTGAATCCCCACTGTTCCGCATGCCGGGCCAGGTCGAGCGTGTTGTGAAACGCTTCCGCGATGGTGCCTCCGGCTCGAACGGGAGCAAGATCGAGGATCGAGAAGCGCGGCTGGCTGAAGACTGGCATCACCCAATTGGATGTTGTGACGCCGGCGGCGGGTGCAGCCGGTTTCGATCTTTTCGAGCATCTGCCGGAACGCGATATCAGGCGCGCACGCCGATCGCAGACAGTAACTAATGATGCGAGCGGCGCTCGCGTTGTCAGTCTCGCATGGCGGACACAAGTCCGGGTTATCGAAACCCGCGACGGATCATCAGCCGGCCTGACTTGGCGGACGGCCAAACGCAGCTTTGTTTCTCCCGAGGCTGCGCCCAATTTCTGCTCTAAGTGATTGTCATCGACCTTAAGGTAGCTTTTAGCTGGTTAGCATCCGATCTTACTCGGGAGTAAGTACTGTTCAGCACGGTTGTAATCGTGCGCCTGTTCGGACCGAACCGATTATCGAGTATCGGCCATGGGGGCTGGTGTGGAACGGTACGCACAACGAAAGGATGCGGCTGAGTTCCCTGACCGGCATCCCTCGCGCCGCTTAGACTGAGGATGGAGCGCTGTTTTTCCGGAGCCAGTCGCGACGTAACGGAGCGGAAGCGAGTGGAACAAGCGAGTCATGAATCTGAACCGGCGACTGGAGATGTAGTGGCAGAGTCCGAGGCTGACTCGCGGGGCAGGCTGCCGGCGGCGAGGGAGAAGGAATTGAAATACGAGGCTAAGCCAGTAAGGCTTTACTCTCGTGAAGGGCTTGCGTTGCTGTTCGCTCTCGGCGTGGTTTTGCTGATCGGATTGCTCTCATATCGCAGTTCGGCTGCATTGGGCCGTCACGCGGATCAAATGGAGTTGACGGAGCGGCTCGTATCTGGAATTAGCGCACTCCTCTCGGCGCTTACGGAGGCCGAAACGGGACAGCGCGGCTTTCTGCTGACCGGAGAGGATCGCTACATGGCGCCCTACCTTCAGGCCCGCGCGGACATCCCGGCGCTATTGAAGTCTCTCGGAACGGTGAGCATGACTCGCCCAGACCAGGCCGCACGCATCGAACGCTTAAATCCACTGATCAACGAAAAACTTGGTGAATTAGAGCGGACCATTGAGATCCGCCGGAGTCAAGGCCTGGATGCCGCTCTGGCCGTCGTCCGCACCGATCATGGGCGAGCGGTGATGGACCAGGTGCGAGGGATCTGCCTGGAGATCCAAACTGCGGCCCACCGACTCCTGACCCAGTATTCGGAGCAGGCGCGGCGGAGCCAACGCGAAGGTAGTCTGATAGCTATCCTCGGCGGCGCCAGTCTCTTCCTGCTGCTGCTTGTCGCGACCATCACCATACAAAGGGGAGTCGTTCGCCGCAAGATCCTGATCGGCGAACTCCGGCAAAGCGAGCGACTGCTGCAAGACGCAGCGGAGGAGGCATGGGCTGCCGACCGGGCCAAGAGTACGTTTCTTTCGACCATGTCTCACGAAATCCGTACGCCGATGAATTCTATTCTGGGGTACGCCCAGTTGATGTTGCGGGATCCGGACCTGGGGGCCGGCACGAAAGCCAATCTCAAGATTATCGGTCGAAGCGGCGAGCATCTGCTGGGCCTCATCAACGAAGTTCTCGACATGTCGAAGATCGAGGCTGGCCGCATGGACCTCAATCCTGTGACATTCAACGTCTCCAGCCTGGTGGACGATCTGGCGGCGATGTTCCGCTTGCGGGCCGAGGCGAAGGGCCTGGGATTCGAAATGCTGGTGGATGGGGAATCCGCGCCGTGCGTGGTCGCGGACGAAGGTAAGCTGCGGCAGGCGCTGATCAACCTTCTGGGAAACGCTATCAAGTTTACCGCCCGCGGACGGGTCAAACTGCACGTCACTTTGACGCGGGTCGCTTTGGAACGCGTCACTTCAGAGCACGTTACTTTTGACCAGGGGCGCGACGGTCGGATGTGGCTGTCAGCCCGGGTTGACGACAGCGGCTCGGGCATTACGGATCGGGAACAAGAGAAGTTGTTCGAGCCCTTTAGCCAGATCAGGCGCGGTCTTCAGAGTCAGGAGGGAACCGGGTTGGGGCTGGCCATCAGCCGCAAATACGCGCGCCTGATGGGAGGCGACATCACGGTTACCAGCAGCCCTGAAACGGGATCGATATTCCAGCTGGAAATCCCGCTCGAACGCGGCGATGCCGCAGCGGTTGTCCAGCGGAGCGTTTCCCGCCGCGTTATTGGCATACGCGCAGGACAGGACGTTCCCAGAATCCTGGTCGTCGACGATCATGCCGAGGGGCGGGACTGGCTGATGAAACTGCTTACTTCTATTGGTTTTTCCGTACGCGGCGCCGATGACGGCGAGGCGGCCATCCGAAACTGGGAGCAATGGAATCCGCATTTGATTCTGATGGATGTGCATATGCCGGTGATGGACGGGATAGAAGCTACGCGAAGAATCAAGTCGGATCCTCGGGGAAAGGAAACGGTCGTCATCGCTCTGACCGCCAGCGCCATGCATGGCGAGCGTCTGACCGTCTCTCAAAGCGGAGTGGACGATTTCGTCATGAAGCCCTGCCGCGAGGACGAGCTACTCGACAAGATTCGAGCATTTCTGAAGATCGTCTACGACTACGAAGAAACGGACGAGACCGACGGCGAACCTGTTGCCCGGGTTGCGGCCCTGAGCGCGGAGAGGCTCGGGCCGGTGCCGCGGGAGTTACTCGAAGAACTCCGTAATGCGACTTCGAGCGGTAACAAGAGACTCCTGGATGAACTGATCCTCAAAGCGCCCGAGACCTCCGCGAAGGCTCTCCAGGAGCTTGCCGACGGGTACGAATACGATGCCCTGACGCAGTTGTTGGAGGAAGCATGCCGCGGCTGACGACGAGGACTGACGTCCCATGACGGAACGGAGCGCTGTTGAGATTCTGGAGAGCATCTCCGATGCGGTCCTGGTGGTGGACGGCCAGTGGCGTTACACGTACGTCAACACCGCGGCTGAGCGGCTCAGCGGCTGCCGTCGTGAGGAAATGCTGGGCCGGACGCGGTTTGAGATGTTCCCCGGATTCATCGGCACGCCGTTCGACACAGCCTGCCGCCGCGCGATGGATGAACGCGTAACGGTACGATTCGATGAGTATTACCCGCCGCTCGACAAGTGGTTGGCAGAGACCGTGTGCCCTTCGCCGGGCGGCCTGGTTCTCCTGGTGCAGGACATTACCGAGCGGAAGCGCGCCGCGGAGGCGCTGCGAAAAAGCGAGGAACGCTTCCGGCGCTACTTCGAACTCGGGCTGGTGGGCATGGCCGTAACGTCGCCGGCCAAACGCATTCTCGAAGTTAACGACGAGATCTGCCGGATCTTAGGCTACGCGCGCAGCGAGTTGCTCCAAGTGTCTTGGGACATGTTGACCCACGCGGACGATCTGGCCGCCGACGTCCGCAATTTCGACCGGGTCATGGCCGGCGAGATCGACGGTTACTCAATGGACAAAAGGTTTATCCGCAAGGACGGCCAGGTGATCCATGCCACGATTTCCGTCACATGCGTCCGCGGCCAAACCGGTGACCCCGGCTGCGCGTGCCTGGCCGGGCAGGTGGACTATTTCGTGTCGCTGTTACAAGACGTTACCGGGCGTAAGCGGACGGAAGAGGCGCTCGAGAGGGCGCACGCTGAATTAGAATGGCGCGTGGCCGAGCGGACCAGGCAACTGACGGAGGTTAACCAGGCGCTGGAAAAGGAGATCGCCGAACGCAAGCAGGCGGAAGCCCAGCGCGACCGCTTCTTCATCAGCTCCCCCGATATGCTCTGCATTGCCGGCATGGACGGATATTTTAAACGCCTGAACCCCGCCTTCACCCAGATGCTCGGCTACACGACGGACGAATTGATGTCGCGGCCCGTGCTCGATTTCGTTCACCCGGACGACCGCGCGGCCACCGGCGCCGAGCAGAAGAATCTCGGCCGCGGCGCGCCGATGATGCAGTTTGAGAATCGATACCAGTGCAAGAATGGCGCGTCGCGATGGTTATCGTGGCAAGCTCAGCCGGTGGTCGAAGAGGGCCTGGTGTATGCCACGGCGCGCGACATCACGGAGCAAAAGGCGGCCGAGTACGAACTGCGCCGCAGCCGCGTGGTCTTTGAGAACCTCTTCAAGTCGCTGCCCGGCCTTTACCTGGTGCTCACGCCCGACCTCAAGATTGTCACGGCGAGCGACGCCTACCTTAAGGCAACCATGACCAACCTCGAGGACCTGCTGGGCCGCGGCCTATTTGAGGCCTTCCCCGACAACCCCGACGACCCCGCCGCAAAAACCAACTCCGACCTGCGCGCCTCCATGGACCGCGTGCTTCAGACCGGCGCCGCGGACACCATGGCCATCATAAAATTTGACGTACGCCTGCCCGAAGGCGGCTATGAGGAGCGCTACTGGAGCCCGATCAATGCCCCCGTGTTCGGACTGAACCACCGGATTGAGTACATTATCAATCACGTGGAGGACGTGACGGAGTTCGTGCGGCAGAAGCCGCATCCCGAGGGCAACACCAATGCAATGCGCGCCCATTTGGAGCAGATGGAGGCCAGGATTTTCCAAAACTCGCAGAAGCTGCAGGCCGCCAACCGGGAGCTTTACCACGCCAATACGCAGCTATTGCAAGCCAAGGCGGAAGCCGATGCCGCCAACCGGGCCAAGAGTACGTTTCTGTCGACGATGTCTCACGAGATCCGCACCCCGATGAACGCCATCCTCGGTTATGCCCAGTTGATGTTGCGCGATCCGGGACTGGGCGCGGACGCGAAAGCCAATCTCAAGATCATCGGCCGAAGCGGCGAGCATCTGCTGGGCCTCATCAACGAAGTTCTGGACATGTCGAAGATCGAGGCCGGCCGCATGGAGCTAAATCCAACGACATTCAGTCTCTCCGCGCTACTGGACGATCTGGCAACGATGTTCCGCTTGCGGGCGGATGCAAAGAGGCTGCGATTCGAAATGTTGGTGGAGGGGGAATCCGCGACGTACGTTGTGGCGGACGAAGGCAAGCTGCGCCAGGCGCTGATCAACCTGCTGGGAAACGCCATCAAGTTTACCGCGCGCGGCAGGATCAAACTGCACGTCACTCTGACGCGAGTCACTTCGGACCACGTCACTTTGGAGCAGGTTACTTTGGAGCAAGGGAACGCCAACCGGCTATGGCTGTCAGCCCTGTTTGAGGACACCGGTTTGGGTATCTCGAACGAGGAACAAGGGATGTTGTTCGAGCCGTTTGTCCAGATCGGACGTGGTCTTCAGAGTCAGGAGGGAACCGGCTTGGGGCTGGCCATCAGCCGGAAATACGCGCGCCTGATGGGAGGCGACATCACGGTTACCAGCACCCCCGGAACAGGATCGATATTCCGGTTGGAAATCCCCATCGAACGCGGCGACGCCGGAATGGGCATAGGGCGGAGCGATTCCCGCAGGGTCACCGGCATACTCGCCGGACTGGAAGCTCCCAGAATCCTGGTGGTTGAGCATCGTACGGAGAACCGGGACTGGCTGATGAGACTGCTCGGCGCTATTGGCTTTTCCGTACGAGGCGCCGATAACGGCGAGGCAGCCATCCGAAACTGGGAGCAATGGAACCCGCATTTGATTTTGATGGATGTGCACATGCCGGTGATGGACGGGCTGGAGGCTACGCGAAGAATCAAGGCGGATCCTCGCGAAAAAGAAACGGTCATCATCGTTCTGACGGCCAGTGTCGCGGATGACGACCGCCTGGCCGTCTCACAAAGTGGGGCCGACGATTTCCTGGCGAAGCCCTGCCGCGAGAATGAGCTACTCGAGAAGATGCGCAACGCTTTGAACATTGCCTATGACTATGCGGAAACGCGCGAGACCGAAATCCAACCTGTTGCGCGCACGGCGGCCCTAAGTGCGGAGGGGCTCAGGCAATTACCGTGGGAGTTGGTCGAAGAGCTCCGCAATGCGACTCTGAGCGGCAACAAGAAACTGCTGGATAGGCTGATCCTCAAAGTACCCGAGACTGGAAATGCGGAATCCGCCCACGCGCTGCAGGAGCTTGCCGACGGGTACGAATACGATGCGCTGACGCGATTGCTGGAGGAAGCATGCCGCCCCTAAGGATGCAGCAGCCTCCGCCCGGGAACATCATGATCGTGGATGATAATCCCGCCAACCTGAAACTGTTGGAAGACATACTCCGCCGGCACGCGTACGAGGTACGGGCGTTTCCACGGGGCCGCCTGGCGCTGGCAGCGGCGGAGCAGGAACCGCCGGACTTGATTTTGCTCGACATCAATATGCCGGAAATGAATGGCTACGAAGTGTGTGAACGGCTGAAGGCGAATGAACGCCTATCCGACATTCCGGTGATCTTCATCAGCGCTCTGAACGCGATCGAAGACAAGGTTAAGGGATTTCGAGCGGGAGGAGTGGACTACATCTCGAAGCCGTTCCAGTTCGAAGAAGTGCAGGCGCGCGTGGAGACCCACCTTAAGTTACGGCGCGCGCAACAGGCCGAGCGCGACCTGCTGGAAAGAACTCTCGGCGGCGTGGTGGGCACGCTTTGGGAGTTGATCCAGCTTACGTCGCCCAAGCTGGCATTGCGATCCGGCGCCATTCGGGATATCGTGCTGTGGATTACCAAGCGGATGGAAATCAAGGACGATCCATGGCAGTACGAACTTGCCGCCACGCTGTGCTTAGCGGGTTGTATAGCGTTGCCGGACGAGGTCTTCGAGAAGGCCTACCGCGGGCAGGATCTCTCGCCCGATGAGGATCGAATGTTTCGCGCCCATCCGGAGAGAGGCGCGCGCCTGCTTTCGGACATCCCACGGTTGGAAGTGGTGGCCGAGATGATTCGCGGGCAACAGAGTCCCGAGGGAGAACCATCCGCTAAGGAGCAGTCAAGGCAGGGCGCTCACATGCTTCATCTAGCATTGGAGCTGGACCGAAGAATCTACCGGGGAGTCACTGCCGGCTCCGCGCTTGCCGATCTGAGGTCATTGGGGCAATTCGATGGACACATGCTGCACGCGCTCAGAAGCTACTCTCCAACACGC
>JBEKNN010000233.1:0-14359 GCA_049522755.1 Bryobacteraceae bacterium
TCGGCAGGCCGATGAGGTTGATGAAGCCCAGCGCGTCCTTCTGATCGTAGCTGGCGCCCATGGTGAAGCTGGCAATATCGAGCGAGTAGAGTGAATTCGGCGACTTGCGGCTGACCGGATCGATGTTGCCCTTGTAGAGACGCAGTTTGACTTCGCCCGTCACCGGCTCGGCGACCTTATCGAAAAAGGCGTCGAGCGCCTCGCGCAGCGGCGTGAACCAAAGGCCGTTGTAAACCATCTCGGCGTAATCGAGCGCCAGCTTCTGCTTGTAGTGAAGCGTGCTTCTGTCGAGCGCCAGGGCTTCCAGCTCGCGGACGGCGAACATGATGAGCGTGCCGCCGGGCGTTTCGTAGCAGCCGCGCGACTTCATGCCGACGAAACGGTTTTCCACCAGATCGATGCGTCCGATGGCGTGCTGCGCGCCAATCTCATTCAGCGCTTCGAGCAGTTCGAAAGCCTTCATCGACTTGCCATCCACCGCCACCGGCGCGCCTTTCTCAAAAGCGATGGTGACTTCGGCGGGTTTGTCGGGCGCGTCGGCCGGGCTCTTGGTAAGCATCCAGATTTCGTCGGGCGCGGCGTTGGCGGGGTCTTCCAACGCGCCGCCTTCGTGCGAGATGTGCCAGATGTTGCGGTCGCGGCTATAGATCTTGGTGGTGGATTGCGCGATGGGGACCTTGTGCTTGCGCGCGTACTCGATGGCGTCTTCGCGGGATACAATGTCCCACTCGCGCCAGGGCGCGATCACCGTCAGGTGCGGCGCGAAGGCTTTGTAAGTGAGCTCGAAGCGGACCTGGTCGTTGCCCTTGCCGGTGCAGCCATGGGCCAACGCGTCGCAGCCGGTGGCGAGGGCCACTTCCACCTGTTTCTTGGCGAGCAGCGGCCGCGCGATGGAAGTGCCCAGCAGATATTTGTGTTCGTAGACGCCGCCTGAGCGGACGAGTTTCCAGAGGTATTGCGAGACGAATTCCTCGCGCATATCCTCGACGAAGACTTCGGAAGCGCCGGTGGCAAGGGCTTTCTCCTGGAGGCCGTCGAGCTCGTCGCCGCCCTGGCCGATATCGCCGCACACCGCGACCACTTCGCAGCCGTAGTTTTCCTTGAGCCACGGGATGATGACAGAGGTATCGAGGCCCCCCGAATAGGCCAGGGCCACTTTTTTAGGTTTGGTCATAGTTGAATATTCAGGGTAGCAGGGGATGGGGAGCTTGCGGAGGGAGGGTCGGGTTTACTGAAGCTCTTCCAGATCGGCCAGGTCTTTCAGGCGGCCGCTTGCCAGTTTGTTGCGCTTGAGATCGTCAAGCCGGATCACAGGGACGAGGATTCCGTCCACTTCGGCCAGCTCGCGTCTGGCATAGCATTCCTCAAAATCCACGCCGGAAATGGACGTGAGTATTTCGAGCCGCAGAGGTGGAACGCCCATTCGGATAATCTGGTCCGGCGCGGAAACCATCTCCTGAGTGGCGCCCCCAAACCCGAAGTCGCGAAGCACGGAAGCTACCTTGAACGCATTCTCCGCGTCACGGGCGATCCAGATGTCCATATCGCCGGTGGAGCGGGAGCTACCGTAGTAGTTCACTGCGTAACCGCCGATTAGCAGATACTCAGCGCCGATCGAGTTTAACAACTTCAAAAACTCGCTGAAGTCGCTCGGTAGCCGGATCGTAGCCATAGGCAATTTGCCTGAGAATTTCGAGAGCTTCGAAGCGCTCGTCAGGCGTTTTGGAAAGCCAGTACTGCCGGTCGTTGAGTTTACTGGTCAGCGTGGCAGTTTCCACCACGCTGCGCTCCAACTTGTATTTGTCCGGCAGATTCATGCATTCTTATTGTAAGTGGATTCCGCGCGCGATAGGTCGCGATGGACGGTTGCCCGCCATCCACCTATTTGACCGTGAACGGCACGGACGCCGAGACATTCGCCCATTCGATTTGCAGTTTGCCCCTGTTACCGCCCGCGCTCGAAAGATCGATCTTCATAGTCTCCACAGGGGCCGCGGGTTTCGCCATGGTCAGGGCGGTGCGGCCCAGCTCATCGCCGGGTTCGTCAGTAGTGCCGCCGTCTTGTTTGATGCCCCACTGTCCGGTCTTCTTGTTCACGATCAGCTGCCAATTGCCCTTGTCGAGGAAGATGTAGAGGCTGTAGTCACCCGCAGGCACGGCGAGGCCGCGGATGTCCAGGGCCGCATCGGTGTGCAGCACTGTGGCGTAGTCCGCGCCCGCGCGCCACACGCTGTCGTCGGGTTGCAGCGCGCCTGCGCCGCCAAAAATTTGGCGCGTTCTGACCGATGGGGCGTGATAGTAGATCCAAAGTTGTTTCCCGCCGATGGCCACCGAAGTCTCCTTGCCCGGACTCTGGTCGTTCTTCGTGATCAGTTTGGACTTGTCGAAGGCCTGTCCAAAGGCCGCCGCGAGAATCATCCCGGCCATCGCCGCGCAGTTTACAAGTTGCTTCATTTCGATATAAGCTCCTCAGGCGAGTATATAACGGAGATCGCGATAGGCTTATTCCGCAACGTTTTGGTTGCCTTTCTGCCGGAGGCGGGATAATATGCAATTGGGGGGTTGCATAAATGACCGCATCCGGATTGAGCACGGTTGAGCGCAGCACGCTGGTTCGCGCGCCGCGCAGCCGCGTATGGCAGGCGCTGACGAATCTCAAAGAGTTTTCGAAGTGGTTTGGCGTGGAAGCCGAAGGCGAGTTCGCGCCGGGCGCACGTATCCGCATGATTTCGACGCACGATTCCCACAAGGGACAAGAGTTCTTCGTCGATGTCGTAAAGATGGAGGCGCCGGAGACCTTTTCCTGGCGCTGGAGTCCGGGCTCGAAACAGCCGGGCGAAGACACTTCGGGCGAGCCCATGACGCTGGTGGAGTTCCGCTTGACGGAGGTCGAGGGCGGCACGCTGTTAACCGTTGTGGAATCGGGTTTCGACCGGCTCTCCCTGGCGCGGCGCGCCCGCGTGTTCGAAGAGAATAGCAAGGGTTGGGAATTTCAACTGGCGTCGCTCAACCGTTATGCCGGCCAAACGGCTTAGCGCGGAGCTGAGCGCTGGGGCGCCGGTCTTTGCGGCGTTGGGCGATGCAACGCGTCTGCGGCTGGTCGCACGGCTATCCGGCGGCTGGCCGCAATCCATCACTCAGCTCTCGGCGGGGGCGGCGGTAACGCGCCAGGCAATCACAAAACATCTGCACGTGTTGGCGGAAGCGGGATTGGTGCGCGGCCGCAAGCAGGGCAGGGAACAAATGTGGGAGCTGAACCTGCGGCAGGTGCAGGAGGCGCGGCGGCGCCTGGACTTGATCGCCCAGCAGTGGGAAGGCGCGCTTGCGCGATTGAAGCTGATGGTGGAAGACGACGCCGAGGGCTGAGCTCATGAGTTCGCGGCGCAGGCTGTTAAGCGGCTGTCCACCAGCGGCGTTGAACGCGTCTTTTACCGCTTCCGTACCTCCAACTGAACCGGCAGCGCGACGGAGTTTACGTCAGGGCTATAGTATTCATAAACTCGCGACGCGAATGTCTGCGCCCGAATTGGATACTTGGCCCGCAAACGAAATCTCAAAGTTACTTCACTACCCGGCGCGAACGAATCGAAGTAAAGTATAGCTTGCGTGGCCGTCAGGCTGAATTTCTCCAGGCGTCCGCTCTTTTGGCCAGCGCTCTTCTCTACGTAATCCTGCAGGTCTTCGCTGAGCAAGTCGAACCCCGGAGGAATGCCTAAGTCCACCATTACCATGTTCGCCGGCTTAGTCAAGTTATTACGGATGGCCGCCGTGGCCGTGGCGATATCGTCCTGAGCAAGATGCGTCCGGTCGTAAGCTACATCGATGGAAAGGGGCTCACCGGCGGGTTTCTGGGACCAGGGGAGAAAGTAACGCCCAACCGCCTGATAAGCGAGACCGCCCTTTCCATCGAACCGGATATCCACTTTGTTCGCGCCGCCGGCATCGACGCTCTTGAATACGAACTGGTGGAGCAGGTCGTTGTTGTCCGGAGTGAGAGTCAGCGTTTCGACCGGCTTGCCGTTCAGCGAGATCTCGACTGACCCACGAGCGTCGGATGCACCCTTCTCGCTGGCGAGCAGCAGCGCTCGAAGCGACAGAATGGTCGCTTGCGTCGATCCCCATGCGCCGGAAGCATCCTTCTTGGAGGTGATATAAGCGATGGCTTTGCGCGCCGTAGCCGAATCCTCGCCCCACTTGAGCAAGGCTTGTACGGCCAGCCCGGTGGTCTCAATACTGGCGCTGGCGCCAGCGGCGTAGGTACTCGTCTCTTCCGCGCTCCACCATGCCTGCTCGTCTTTCTCGACGCGGGCATCGAGCAGCAGGCGCGCCGTTTGATTAGTGAACTCCCGGTCTTTGCCGTAGTCGGCGGCGAAGTTAGCCAGAACGGCGAGAGTGTATGAGTCTATCTGCCCGCCCATGTTCTGTTGGATGAATTGCCTGGCCTTCTCGACCGCCTGTCCCCGGTAGCCCGTATTTTGCAGCGACCAGGCAATGTAAGCGGTGATGCGCAGCACGTTCGAGTTATACCGGTTGGTGGCGCCTTCGTTGATGAAGTTCGTGTCCGGCTTCCAGCTTCCATCGGGCTGCTGTTGCGAGGCAAGCCATTGCTGGGTGCGCTGAATGAGTCGCGGATCGACGTCGTAGACCTTGGACATGTCGAAGAATTCCATCAGTCCGTAGGATGTAAGAATCTTGTTGGCGGGAGCCTGGCCGAACCAGGAGAACCCGCCGCCGGGCACTTCAAACGTCAATAGCCGCTGATAGCCGTTGGCGATGTACCCCTCGGCTTTGGCGTGGACTTCCGGAGTCAGCTTATTAGTACGCTTCATATAGTCGAGCGCCAGTACGTTGGGGTAAGTGCTGGAAGAAGTCTGTTCGAAGCAGCCGCCCGGCATGCGCAGGATGCTATCCATGCCTTCGATCACTTGACTCAGCGGGCCGGGGTAGAGTCTGACTATAATCGCCCCGGCGCCGGGGATGGCAGCGGCGGGGAAGTTCAACTCATGATGCACCGCGGCGTCGCCGCGGCCGTTGGACAAAACCGCTTCCAGGCGGCCATTGAATACGGTAGTCTGCTCGCGCCCGTTGGGAATGACTTCGATTTCCCGGACCACGATATCGGCGCGATTGGCTCCGAGCCCCGTGGTCGCCCCCATGCGCGCGGAGAGAGTCAGCTTGAATTTGCCGATGCGTTGCGCTTCCAGCGTGAACTGCGACGCGCCGACGCGGCCGGCATCCACGGCGATGGTCTTTTCGGGGACGTCGTCGATCAGGGAGTACCAATCTCCGGACTGCAATTGCAGGTTGACGTTGCCGGCCGCGCCGGAGTAGTTATAGGCCGCCACGGGGATGGAGACACGGTCGCCTTGAGTGACTGTGGCGGGCATATCGAGGTCGACGAAGAAATCCTGGAACACTTTGATGCTCGATGTTCCGCTGCCCAGTGCGCCGTGGGTTGTGGAAGCCAGCATCGCCATGCGCCAGGTAGTGATGGAGTCGGCCAGCGGGATGGAAATGCTCGCGCGGCCGTCGTGATCGGTGATGATTTCGGGGTTGATGTAGAGCGCTTCGGGGAAGTAGGAGCGCACGTGTGGGGCGGCGGCAACGGCCTTACCACCGGTGGAGAAAACGGCGCCACTTTGGGGGACGGGAACGCCGCCAAGGATGCCGCCCATAACGCCGCCGAAGGCTTGACCGAGGTGAGCCCCATCAAGATTGCGAAAGCCTCCAACGCCGCCACCACCACCCCCAACTCCACCGCCGCGCCCCGAACCAATGCCGCCTCCAAAGCCAAAACCAACGCTCGCGGCGACGACCTCCACCGTATCAGTCACGGAGCCAACGGTCAGAGTTGCGGAAAGCATTGCACGGTCGCGCACTTTGAGAGCGACTCTCTGCGAAGCAATCCGGAATCCAGGGGAAGACACTTCCACGTCGTATTCGCCCGCTGTCAGACCCGCCAGACTGAATTGCCCAGCGGCATCGGGTCTAGCCGTGCGCGTCTTTCCGGTGGAGACATTACTCACCTTCACGCTGGCGTCCGCAATCCATGCTCCCGTCTGGTCTTTGACAGAACCCGCGATCTCTGCGAGGCCGTTGAATGGCCCGCGATCGTGCTCGATCTTGAGATCGATGACGCCCCCATTTTCAACCGGTTCCGGAGTCCTCCCTACGATTTTCCTGGTATTAACTTCCAGATAGCCGAGCATATCGTCCGCAGTGTTGAACCGCTTATCCGGGCCCGCGCTACGCACCATGTACATCTGATGCGGATTCCACGATACGTGCTCAACGCGCAGGTTAGTGTCCCAGGCATCCTGGACTTCCGGCGCGGTGACTTGGGTCAGATCCACTCCACCACTAGTCCCTGCATACGCGTGAGTGAACGCTTCTGCCAACTTGCTCACTTGCGCCTGGAAACGCGCATTGTAGCGCTGAGCATACGCCGCGTACTTCGTCTGCGGCACAGTCCTGCCGACCTCAGTCTCGAACTTGTTAGTGCTCACAATCTCTGTCGCCGAGAATAAGGCGCGGGCCGCGCGATTCTGTTGCTCCGCATCCGCTTTCCCGGCCGTCGCGACAACGCTAGGCATGCCAATCGAGTGAATCTCATACCGTGGCTCCATAACTTCCTGCTCCAGATAGAAGAAGACCTTGGCGAAGCCGGGCTGCTTTTCCGCCAGCGCAAAGACTGCTTCATCCACAACCTGCAAGCCCAACGCCGCCTGTACGCCTTCGCCGCGCGAGTTAGTCACGCGGAAACTGACGCGCGCGTCATCGCCTGGCTTGTAGACCGGAGCATCTACCGCGGTCTCGATCTTCAACTCATCCGCGGGCTGTACGAAAACCAGGCGGTGATCGCCCACCGGGCGCGCGTCGCGGCCAAACAGGTAGGCGTTGCAGTCGAGAGCGCCGGCCATCTCCGGCGTGGCTGTGAGAGCGAACTCCGCCTGGCCGTTGACTATATCCAAGTCGCGCGTCAGCACGGTTTGCCCGTCCTTGACGATGTCCACATAGGCCGAGCCGCGCTCTTTGGTGGAGAAGACGCGTAACTGAATGCGATCTCCGGCGCGATACACGGCGCGCTCCGTGCGCAGAAGAATCTGGTCGGCGCCGGCCCGTGCTTGCATCGGCACGGTACTGACCGCGTGGTTCCCTTCTTTATCGGTTGCCTCGATTCGCAATATATCGGTTCCGTTGTCGGCCGTGAGACGAATCACGGCGACTCCGCCTTCATCGGTCGCGGCGGTCTGGTCGGCCTTGCCCGCCACATGTACTCCGACATCGGCCCTGGCAGGCGACCCATCGGGGTAAGAGGTAAGAATGAAAACCTGGTTTTCGAGATTAGGGATCAGCGTGCCTCCCTCCGGAACTGCAGTGACAATTAGCGGCGATTCGCTCACAGTGATTGGCTCGCCGCGGCCCTCGGAATGGTCAGCCGAGTCTTTCACAGTGGCCTCGATTAAGACGCGGGCCACTCCCTGACTCAGCGGGCGGCCGGCGAAGTAAGTGGGCAGCGGCAAGTCGAAGCGATAAGCCCCATCCGCATCCGTCTTCCCGTGAACCGCTCCGGCATCGAACTGCGCGACGTCCATGCCGGACGCTTTGACCGTGATCTCCGCGGCGTCTACCGGCTTGCCGAAGAAGTAATTGGCTCGGACGGTTCCTGTCACATGGCCGCCAGGCCGGTAACCGCGCTTCGCCTTGCTATCCTTGTCGCCAAATTCCACGGCCACCTTAAACTTGGGAAGCACATACCGTTCCACGTTCAGGGATATCTCTGCGTTGTTCGCATGGCCGGCTTCGGCCCCATCCATCAGGGCGCGGAGATGGTATGTGCCGAGGTTGACCTCATCGGCCAGGCCGAATTCTGCCGAGGCGATTCCGAACTGGTCGGTCTGCGTCACTTTTTTGAAGACCTTGTTGCCGCGCGAGTCTTCCACTTCAAAGGTCAGTTTGCGGCCGGCGGTAGCTTCATGGTTAGCGCGTTCCAATGCCAAGGCGCGCGCGTGGATGGTCTGGCCTGGCTGGTAGATCGGCTTTTCCGTAGTGAGAAGAATGGAAGCTTTGTCTTCCAGGCGCACCTGTTGGGTGAATTCCGTGGAGCCGATGGGTGTCTCCGCCAGATAATGTAATTGGAAAGCGCCCACAGTTCCAGCGGGAAACTGGAATTGTGCTTCGGTGGTTCCCCGGCGATTCAGGTGTCCGACGAACAGTGACACCGGCTTCTGAGTTGAACTTACTAATTCGATGTTTACGGAACTGGGGCCCGTAATCGGGTTGTTTTTCGAATCGGTGACCACCACTCGCACTGCCGCCGGTCCGTCGCTCAGATAAGATTGCTGCGCCATGATATGGATCACCGGCATGAGTAAGATCTGCGAGATAGACTCAGTCCCCTGGAGCGCGAGGCTCTTTTGATCACTATAAGAGAAGCGATAACGCAGGCGATGCCACGCTAGGTCCTCGACGGCCACTGCGTTCTTAAGTTTGAGGTTTTCCAGCCACCATCCTTTACCATTGCCGACGTTGACGCTCCGCTGGATGCGTCCCAGGACCCCGTCTTCCGGGTCGAGGACTTCCACGGTAAGCTGGCCCACGCCCGCGTGAGGCGCACGGTAGGGAATGGTGGCGCTCAAAACCCCGGGAGAGTAGGTGGCGACAATGGAATCACCGGTTGGAGACTGCATTGTCTGGAAGGATTCTACTAATCCCGCGGAAGCGATAACTAACAAAGCTGCGGGGAAGAAGAACCGGAATCTCGACGACTTCATGGATCCGTTGTGGATCTGCATAATGCGTCTCCCGTGAATCTCTTGCAACAGTGGCGCTCAATCGCCACCTACTGGGGGCCCGGGAACTGAGTCGAAAGACCAACTTACGCAAGCTATAGCCAGCGCTACCTACAGCCTATGCATTTCTATGTCCCGTCTGCTTGCTCAGGCGACAGTTAGCGCCATTTGGTTACTTGAAATCGCAGCTGAAGAGTTGGACTACCAGAGCGAGCTGTTAGTTCCCGCTGCGCTTTAACTGCCCGCAAGCCGCGTAGATATCGAGGCCGCGAGGCTTGCGCACAAAGCAGGGGAATGACCGGCGTACAATTTGCTGGAAGCTATCCACGCGCTCCGGCTCTGGAGTTTCGAACGGAATCTCCGGACCGGGATTGAGAGCGATCAAATTCACCTTGCAGTTCAAGTTAGCCAGCAGTTTCACCACGCGGCGCGCGTCGGCGTCGGTATCGTTGACGCCCTTGAGCAGCACATACTCAAACGTCAACTTCTCCCACGGGCGCAGCGGATAAGCTTTGCAGGCATCAATCAAATCCTTCAAATGATACTTGCGCGTGATAGGCATCAACTGCTGGCGTGTCTCTTCAGTAGATGCGTTGAGTGAAATAGCCAGCTTGGGCCGGACCGGCTCGCGGCCCAGCTCTGCGATGCGGGGAATGATGCCCGAGGTGGAGACCGTGATGCGCCTCGGCGAGAGCGCGAAGCCATGCGGGTCAAGCAGGATGCGCGTGGCCTTGACCACATTCGCCAGATTCAGCAGCGGCTCGCCTTGACCCATCATCACGATGTTGAGACGCCCGCCATCGCGCCGCAGGCGGTTCTCGCGCGCCATCAGCAGCACTTGCCCCACAATTTCGCCCGCTGTGAGACTGCGCTCGAGACCAAGCAGCGCCGTCATGCAGAACTTGCAATCCACCGGACACCCCACCTGGCTCGAGATACAGATGGTGTCGCGCTCAC
Source organism: Bryobacteraceae bacterium (assembly GCA_049522755.1). Lineage (GTDB taxonomy): Bacteria > Acidobacteriota > Terriglobia > Bryobacterales > Bryobacteraceae > PALSA-243. The sequence continues at coordinate 9,750 of JBEKNN010000233.1, forward strand.
CTTCGGGCATCAGCACGGTTTCCACGGTGAGGCCGTCGTCAAGCTGCAAGAGATAACGGCGCGTTCCGTCGGCCGATTGATAGAGCTGCGCCACCGCCGGCAAACCCAATTCATGGCTGGCCGAAAGATCCTGGCGCAATCCGGCCGGAAGCGTGGAGATCTGTATGAAATCCGACGCTTGACCGCGATAAACCGCCTCGTAAAGCTGCTTAGCCCGGTATGCGGGCTGGTCGGAGCCAAGGGCCTCGCGAAGATCCGCCAAGTCCATGCCCACGATGGGTTGCGGCATTTACCCTAGTGTACCTGGGATTGGCGCGGCCCGCCGCGAGGTGCTACAAATGAATTAGAGACTCTTCCCTTTCTTCGAAATGACATCACCTATCACTCCCGCGAGGGACATCGAAATGACAACGCTGGCCAACGGACTGCGCGTGATCACAGAGGCAATGCCGCACGTCCGGTCGGTCTCCATGGGGATTTGGATCGGCAGCGGGTCGCGCCGCGAATCCGCGGAGCAGAACGGCCTTTCGCACTTCATCGAGCACATGCTGTTCAAGGGCACCAGCAAGCGCTCGGCGGAGGATATTGCGCGATCGGTGGATTCCATCGGCGGTAATTTGGATGCCTTCACCGCCAAGGAGCAGGTGTGCTACAACACCAAGGTGCTCGACGAACATCTTTCGCAAGCGTTCGACGTGCTGGCGGATTTGGTGCTGCACCCGATGTTCCGCGAGGAGGATATCGAGAAGGAAAAGGGCGTCATCCTGGAAGAACTCAAGATGGAAGCGGACAGCCCGGATTATCTGGTCCACGAAATTTTCTCGTCGAATTTCTGGAAGGACCACCCTCTGGGCAAGCCGATTTTGGGGACGCGCGAGACTGTGAAGAAGTACGACCGCGCGATGGTGCAGAGCTTTTACTCCTCCATCTACGCGCCCGCCAACATGCTGATCACAGCGGCCGGCAATCTTTCGCACGAGCGCATGGTGGCGCTGGTTCGCGAGCATTTTGAAGACGTAGCGCCGGGCGAGCCGCTGGGCGCAGACCCCGTACCGGGCACGCATGCGCGAATCGCGTTGCGCAATAAGAAGGCGCTGGAGCAGGTGCACATGTGCCTGGGCGTGCCGTCGTATCCGCTGCCGCACGAAGAGCGGTTCGCCTGCTACGTGATGAATACGCTGCTCGGCGGCGGCATGAGCTCGCGCCTGTTCCAGAACATTCGGGAGCGCCAGGGGCTGGCATACGCGGTGTTTTCGGAGTTGAACCCGTACCGCGACACGGGGTGCCTTTCCATCTATGCAGGCACGTCGATTGAATCGGCGCCCAAGGTGGTGCAGTCGATTCTGAAGGAGTTCCGCCAGCTCAAGGAGCAGGCCGTCAACGACGAAGAATTGCGGCGCGCCAAGGACCATCTGAAAGGCTCGCTGATGCTCAGCCTGGAATCGACAGGCAGCCGCATGTCGAACCTGGCGCGGCAGGAGATGTACTTCAGCCGCTTCTTCACGCTGGACGAGTTAGTGGAAAGTATCGAATTGGTTACAGCCGCCGATGTGCAGCGGATCGCGCAGACATTTTTCGATCCGAAGCAGATCGCGCTGACGGTCTTGGGAAATCTTGAAAACTTTAAGATCGGGCGCGAAGATCTGGCCTGTTGAGCCGTTATAATCGGCTGTATGCAGGCAACATACGACGACGCAAATCTGATCTTGAAACTCTACGAATTACGCCGCGAAGAGACGCTTCGCAAGGCGCGTGCCTGGTTCGGGGCCAACTTCAACGCGACCAGTGCCCAAGAGGTGATGCAGAAATATCCTCCGGGCAGCCAGGAAAGCACCAACCTCCGAATGGTAGTCAGTTATTGGGACATGGTGGCTTCGTTTGTCACCGCGGGCGTTCTCAACCAGGAGTTGTTCTTCCAATCGGGCGGCGAACTGCTCTTTGTCTGGGAGAAACTGCGGGGATGCGCCGACTCATTCCGGCAGATGACGAAGAACCCGCAGCAATGGGTCAATCTGGAAACGGTGGGCAACGCATACATCAAATTCGTTGAATCGCGCGGACCGGAGGCATTTGCCGCCTTCCAGGCGATGGTGAAAAGGGCCCCCGCATCCGCATCCGAATCCGCGGCTGCCGCCAAACCGTAATCCGGCTTCATGTCTCCGGATCCCTCTCACGAATCGCATTCCGCCCGCCGGTACGTTCGCGTCCGGCGGGTGGACGAATGCTCCAACTTCGACGAACTCTTCACGCATTGCCTGCCGGCGTTCGGCGGGGCGTATCTGCGGCGCATTTACCAGATTCTGGATCGCGCCATCGGCATGGGTTGCCCGCTGACGCTTTCCATTTCGGGACCGGTGACGGTTTCCGGCCAACACCAGACGTGGCTTCTACCGCTACTGGAAACGGGTTGGGTGGCCTATCTCAGCACCACCGATGCGGTTTGCTATCACGATGGGCACCGGAGCCTCGACGCATACAGGTCGGGGCCGATTCACGAGGTGCCGATTTTTGGCGACGACGGAGCGCTGCGCGACGAAGGCACTATTCGGGTCACCGATATGGCTTTCGACGAAGGCGTACTGCTGGACCAGGACAGGTTCCTTACTGCCGTACTGGCGCGTCCCGAATTCCAGCGCAAGATGACTGGGACGGAGTTGCGCTATCTGTTGGGCAAATACTACGACGCCCAGGAAAAGCAAAACGGCGTTCAGCAAGGGTTGCTCTCCACCTGCTGGCGCCATGCCATTCCGGTCTTCGTAGGCGCGCCGGGCGATGGCAGCGTGTTTTTGAATTCCATGAAGCTGTGGGCCATGCGGCATGCCGGGATGATTCCGGAGTATGGCTTCGACCTGGACCTGCACGCCGAAGTCTTCGAAGCCTGCGCGTATCATCGCTGGGGATTGTTCGACAACCCCGTGCAGGCGCTAGGCACGCTGATTCTGGGCGGCGGCGTTCCCAAGAACTACAACTTGCAGCCGGAGCCGGCGCTGGGGCAGGTGCTGGGGCTGCCGAATGTACGCGGCTACCTCTTCGACGTGCAGATTGTGACTGCGCCAGTGACTGATGGGTCGCTCTCATCATGCCCGCCGGGCGAAGCAGTGACATGGGGCAAGGTGGATAAAGACACTTACCTGCAAACCACGGAGAGTATGCAGTCCGATTATTCGATTGTGATGCCGTTTCTGATCAAGGCGCTGCTGGAAAACCGCTCAAGGTATGAAGCGATGGTGAAGGCGGAGGGCGAAGAGGCAGTATTCGCCAGAGAGCCGAAGGCGCGCGGATACCTGCGGGGTCGCGCTGGTTATAGGCTGTATGACATGCGCGCGGAGTTATGCGATCGGCTGACAGCGGATGTGCGGCAGAATCGGGCGTGGCTGCTGGAGAGTCTGGCTTATCCGCTGGCGGAGGCATAGATAACTACGCCGGCTTCGTCGCCAAAATCAGCGGTGACGGGCCGGGGCTGTCGAGTTGCCGCACATCCACGAATCCAGTCTCGCGCAGCCAGCTCGAGATCTCTTCGAACGTGAATGTGTCGCCATCGTCGGTGGCCACGAGCATGTTCACCGCGAAGATCAGTCCCATGACGTTCTTTGCCCGCTGCTCGTCCACCACGAATTCCTGGATGGCGATGGTCCCGCCGGGGGCCAGCGCGGCGAATGTCTTCCCGATCAGTTCCCGGCTGCGCGCCTCGCCCTCACTGTGCAGAATGTGGCCAAGCGTCGCGATGTGGTGTCCGCGGCCGAAATCGGCCAGCCCCAGGTCTTCGGCGACGAACGTGTACCGGTCCGCGACGCCGAAGCGCGCCGTCATCCGCTGCGTCACTTCGAGCACACCGGGCCAATCCACCGCTGTTACCGACACGTTCGGCGATGCCTGCGCCAGTGCAATGCTCCACACGCCTGAGCCGGCTGCCAGATCGAGCACGCTTACCGCCGATGACGCCCCGGCCACCCTCAACTCGGCCGCCAGCGCTTGCGCCGAGGGATAGCTCAGTGGAAACAAGTCTTCCACAAACTGTTGGAAGAACTCCACGCCGCCTTCCTGATGGTTCACGCCGCCCACCGGCTTGCCGTGTTCCACCGCCTCCGCCAAGTGGGTCCAACGCGGCATAATCTGCACCGTGGTGTGCCAGATGAACCGGCCCAGAAACGACGGTTTTCCACTCACTAAGAACGCCGCGCTTTCGGGCGTCAGGGTATAGCGCTCGTCCGCGTCTTTGGCGAGCAGGTCGATGCCCACCAGCGCATTCGCGATCGCGCGCACGCCGCGTTGCGGAACTCCGGCGGCGTCGGCCAGTTCCTGCGCGGTCTTCGCGCCCTTGTCGAGATTGTCGAAAATGCCGTGCTGCACAGCGGCGTTGACGATCATGGGAAGCGCGTACCCCCAGGCAAGCTGCATCAGTCTTTGGGGTGTAACTTGAGGTTGTGCGGACGTGGACATCCAGTTATTCTACAGCCTGAGCGATGCGGGGCGCCGGAATGGCAGACCGGCTACTTCTTTTTCTTCTTGGCAGTCTCAGTCGGGACTCCGTAAACCCACACACTGAACAGGTTGGCCAGGGTCTTCGTACTGTTTTTGCCTTTGTCCGCTCCTTTTTTTTCGCCGGTGTG
>JBEKNN010000234.1:0-14327 GCA_049522755.1 Bryobacteraceae bacterium
ATATAACGAATGCGACAAGCGAACTGCCGCCTTGCACCGTAATTCGTGGATTCTACCTTCGATTTGTTAACGGAGATTCGCCGCGAAAATCCAGGCTAGTCTACGTACAGATCACTCCGCTCGAGGTTTACCAGCAGTATGCGCGCGCTGTGGCGCAGCACATCCGCCCCCTTCCGGTGACGCCGTCATGAATCGTGCGCGCCGCCATCCGCTCCAACATCCGCTGGCCCAACGGCTCGGGCGTGCGATTGATTCCATCGGCGTATCGAAAACCCCGCCCCTGGCGACAGCCTCCTGCATCAATCTGCTCGTCCATCTCCGCGGCATCCTTAATGAGTTGGCCTGGGCTGAACAGATGCCCGATCTGGCTCAACTACTCCGACGCGAGGATATTCCACGCATGCCTCAACGCCTGCCGCGCCCGCTGACCGCACAGCAGGATCAAGTTCTTCAAAAGGAGTTGTTGCGCCGCAACGATCTCGGTGGCAATGCTTTTCTGCTGATTCGTCACACCGGAATGCGCATTGGCGAGTGTGCCGACCTATCCTGCGACTGCCTTCATTCCACAGCTCCGGATCAGTGGGCGATTCACGTTCCGCTCGGCAAGCTGAAGACCGAACGAATGGTCCCGGTGGACTCGTTCATTCGTCAACTCGTCCAACGTCTTCACTTCTTCCGTTCGCTTGATCCGTTGCCAGCCGATGGTCTACTCTTGGCTCGCCCACACACCAAGGAAGCGCTGGTGCGCCAACTGCGCGACTACTTGCACGAAGTGTGTTTCGCGGCAGGACTCCCCACCCACATCGTGCCGCATCAGCTCAGGCACACCTATGCCACGGAGATGCTTCGTTCGGGCGTAAGCTTTCCCACCGTCATGAAGCTCCTCGGCCACAGCTCACCCGACATGACGATGCTCTATCTCGACATCGCCTTGACCGACCTGCAGCGCGAGTTTCATCTGGCCCGATCGCAACCTCGTCACCTGGCGCCACAACCGAAGCTATCGGGCGCTTCCACTCGCACTGGCCTCGGCGGACTCATCGACTCTTTACTCGCGGCTCAACACGCCCTGGAAATGTTCCGTCGTTCGCTACCAGTCGGCGCCCCGCGCAGTCACCTCGACCGCCTCTCCAATCGGCTCACCAAGATCGTCTCAGAAGCCCGGAAACTGGGCTCCCCCAGCAAATAAGCAGAGATTGGCCGGTAAACGCCGTCATCCGACAGCGACCCTAAACCCCGTGCGACTCATCGTTACTTGGTTCAACAGGTAGATAGCCCTAACGCAGACGGTCCGTGACGAGTCCGGTCGCGAACTCGCGTGTCAGACCCAGCGCGCGGCTGCCGCACCGCTATCTTCAGGGCGGGTGTTGAAGGCGATGGCCGCTTGTGGCGCGGCACGATGGATGGCGTTGACCACCGCTTCAAACAGAACCAGCCGACTGGGTGGCAGGCGGAGACCCGCGCCAATCACTACGCAGTCGTAGACGTGACCGGCCAGGCAGCGTTCAACCGTCGGGACCGCAGTCTTGTCGGGGTTGATGAAGCAGTTTTGGGCATGCCAGCCCCGCGCTGCGAAATCGGCCAGCGCGAGTTTGACCCCAGCGTGGATCTTCTCTGCGGTCATGCCCTGCGGCAGCGCTGGACCCGAAAAGTCCACCGTCGCAGGATCAAGACCGATCAACACGACACGTTTCATCGACCCTCCTCCGAACCGGCAAACTCAGGGACTACTGGGAGCCAGGTCAGCCATCGAAATGGCAACAAACGGGTTGCTGGGCTAATCAGGAGCATATTATTCATGAGGCTACCAAACAGTCTGCTGCACGAGTGCCAAGTTTTTCGCAATTGTCACACGTCCTCGCTGCCGCAGCCCTCACTCGCAGTTCAAAGAATCCAGCATTGTCGCACGACCTACTTAGAGGTTTCTGGCTTGCTGTGTGGTCGGGGATCCGTACAGAGGTCAAGCCGGATGGATCCGTCGATGGCTCTCTACGAGTAGCCCGATTCGCCCGGAGAGCCCGATAGCAATCTAACGGACGCTCCCACTCATATTGAGAAAGCTTTTTGACAGCGCGAGTTGCAGGCCTTAGTAGCAGATCACTGGGACTTTGCGAAACGCAAATTGCCTTTCCACCAAGCTGCATCCTCGGCGCTTACGGGACCCATCTTGCCTTTTGCCGAAGCAAGCAGAACGGAGGGATCGTAGATTTCACCGGCTTTCATGACCATCTTGACCTTGCGGGTATTGCGGATGTCATCGAGCGGATTCCCCTGCACGACGAACAGGTCCGCCCATCGGCCGCGCTCAATCGCACCCAGCTTAGTACCCATATTGAACGCGCGCGCACCGTTAATGGTTCCGATTTTGAGCGCGGCGGCTGGCGGAATTCCTGCGAGGACCAGGGCCTGCAGTTCCCTATGGGACATGAAACCGGACCAGAACTCTCCCCAACTCGGATGGTCAGTGCCGAGCGTAATCAAGCTGGGGCCGCCTGCATCGTAAAATGCCTTTACTTCTTTCAGCTTCGCCGTAAGCAGACGTCCAAACTGTTCGTTGTTTCGCCTGGGCAGATGGGACTCTACCACGGTGCGGGCATATGGGGTCAGGAAATCCATTTCGTTCGTCCAGTACTCGTATAGTTCTTTAGGCTGGCGATCGGAAAACGATCCGTACGTGGCGAGCGTCGCGTCGAAATAAACATTCTGGGAAAGGTAAGTCTTGAATATGGCGGCAACCTCGGGACTGGCCGTGTCCAGGTGTTCCAGCGAACTGTAGGCCGACTTATCCGGCGTGAGAGCATCTCCGCCCATGAAATGTTCAACGCGATCGATTCCCATCGCGATTGCGTCGCGCGGGTTGACGCTATTGCGGAAACCGGAGTCGAGGTGGCCCGTGACTGTGAGCCCATGGCGATGCCCTTCATCGATCAGAGCTGCAAGTTGATCCGGATGAATGCCTTTCGCCTTCAATCCTTTAATACCCAGCGCGGCCCATTTGCGGACATCTGCACGAATCGCCTCGGGCGTCATCGCGACACTGTTCCAGCCCGGGCGCGCGGAACCGAAGTACGGGCCCGAATTCATAATCCTCGGGCCGATCTGCTGCCCGTTGTCAATGCGCTTGCGAGCTTCCATCATTCCTTCGGGATCGACTTCGCCGGCGGGAAAGGTCGATGTCACGCCGTTGGCAAGAAAGAGCAGAGGGTTTACCGTATATTCGTCTACGCGGCCCGCGCCGAAAAGATCAACGGCGAAATGCGCATGGAGATCGAAAAGGCCGGGCAGAATGTATTCGTCGTCCGCGAGATTTACCACGCGAGCAGCGCCGAGATCGCGTCCCGCGAGATTGGCATCGACTTCAAGAAATTCGCCGTTGCGAACGACAATGCCGATATTGCGGCGGACGCCATCGTGGATGGAATCGAAAACCCAGCCGCCTCGCAGGATTGTGTCCCCCGGCTGGAACGTATATCGGACCTGAGCGAACAAAACGGCAATGCAGAATGGGAGGAGGGACAGGAGGCGTTTCATAGAGAGATGATAGCTCGCCGCTCGTGCGAATTCGTTGTTCGCGGCCGTCGTCTTGCCTTGGGCGCGGGACGCTTGTCATTATGGAGGCATGCGGACTGTCTTCGAAGCAGCGGGCGGGATGGAAGGCCTGCAACGCCTTGCCGGCGCGTGGCACTGCCGGGTGATGGCCGACGAAGTAGTCGGCCATGCGTTCAGCCACGGTTTCCATCCGCAGCATGTCGAGCGCCTTGCCGCGTATTGGGCCGAGGCGCTCGGTGGACCCAGCATGTATTCCGAGTCTTATGGCGACGAGACCACCGTCGTCAGGATCCACAGCGGCAACGGGGTGCACGACGAGATGGATCGCCGCGCCATCGTTTGCTTCGACCAGGCTCTGGTTGACGTCGGACTGGCCGGTGACTCTGCGCTACGACAAGTGCTGCACGACTACTTCGCTTGGGCGACCACGACAACGATGGCCGGCTATCACCAGTCCGCCGATGATGTGCCGATAGGCCTCAGCATCCCACAGTGGTCATGGGACGGACTCCAGGTGTGAGACTGCACTGCTGGCCCAGTTTCGAAGCCTCACCTTGACCATTGTGGCGGAACCACCCTGCCAGCCGAAGGAGTAGATCCTCCTTGACGGCGTAGCGTTTGCCGCTGTCGCGCTCGCGCGACAGCAGGTCGTTTTCGCCGTCGGATTATCCGCCACTTCGCGACTACACGCGGGTAATTCTTCCGGCACGTCGCACTCGGGCTCAGCCTCACCGCAGGCGACTACAACGGCCAAGTTGAAATGAGGCAGTTACACTAACCCGCCGGTACACTCATATCCGGCGCCAAAAAGCGCATATTTCATCCGCTTCGCGACCCGGTCTTTTTGGTGTTTTGGGGCTTAATCTTAGACGCCGTTCAGTCTACTTGCCAATATATACGTCGCAGAAGTATACTTCTGTAAAGTATAATGTTCAATCGTGATCTTAGCAAAGGCAGTGCCGAGCTCCTCGTTCTCACCCTTCTCGATGCGCGTCCGCGCCACGGATACGACCTCGGCAAGCTGATTGAAGAGCGTACCAAGGGGCAAATCCGCTTTCGCATCGGTTCGCTCTACCCCATTCTGTTTCGCCTAGAGGATCGCGGCCTGATTGCCGGCCGCTGGCTGGAAAAATCGGGCGAGCGGCGGCGACGGCTATACCGGCTGACGCCGGCGGGACGCACATTTTTGAAGGACCAGCGCAGCGCCTGGGACGAGTTTGTGGCTACCATCAACCAGATCGTGCGGCCAAACCATGCCTGACTGGCCAGCGTACGTGTGGCAACACCTGCGACTCAGGGGCTTCCGTGCGGAGCGCGAAGCCGAAATCATCGAAGAAGTGGCGCGCCAGATGGAGGATGCCTACTCCGAGGCGCTGCGCATGGGCGCGAGCGAAGCGCAGGCGGCTGAAATCGCGCGGCGGCATATCAGCGATTGGCAGGCACTGGCAAATGCACTGGCGGACGCGCATCACGGAAAGGAACCGATTATGGCAACTTGGCAGCAGCAGACCGAAGACCGCGAATTCGACACTCGCGGAAAACTATCGTGGTTCACCGGCTGGCGGCGAGACGTAATCTACGGTCTGCGCCTGCTGGCGAAAAATCGCGGATTCGCAGCCGTTGCCGTGCTCACGCTGGCGCTGTGCATCGGCGCCAATACCGCGATTTTCAGCGTCATCAACACGGTTATGTTTAAGGCGCTGCCGGTGCGTGATCCAAACCACCTGATGCTGCTCGAGTGGACCATGCGGTCAGGCCCCAAACTGTACAGCCACAGCTCGTACGGCGACTGCGACAACCAAAGACAGGGCGCCGGCCAGCACGGTTGCTCGTTATCCAAACCGTTCCTCGACGAAGTACTCGAGCACGGCCCGTTTTCGAGCCTGGCGGAATTCGCGGGTGGCGGACCGATGACGGTGAGCGGCATCGGCGGGGTTCATCGCGCCAACCCGCAGTATGTTTCGGGCGACTATTTTCGCGCGTTGGGCGTGGGAGCGTCGCTAGGGCGCGTGCTCATTCCGACGGATGACAACGCCGGCGCGCCGGCAGTGGTGGTGCTGACATATGGCTACTGGCAGCGGCAGTTCGGCGCGGATCCTTCGATAGTTGGAAAGACGCTCGACCTGAATGGGGTGGCGTTCACGGTGGTGGGCGTGGCCGACGCGGGGTTTGCTTATCTTACGCCTGGTAATGTGCGCGATTTTTCGGTGGCGCTGTGGCAACGGCGCAATCTTCAGGTCGGCCGGAAGTGGACGCCCAGCCAGGAGGACGCAGGTTCGTGGTGGATTGTGAGTGCGGGGAGGTTGAAGCCGGGGATCTCCGTAGCTACGGCGGAAAGCCAGCTCACCAGCATGTTCGCGTATAACCTGCTGCATGCGGAAAAGCCCATCGCCAAGGCCGAGGATCAGCCGGCCATCAAACTGCTGCCGGCGCAGACCGGTTTGACGGGGCTGCGCGGCCGCATCTCCACGATGCTGTACGTGCTGATGATCGCGGTGGCGCTCGTGCTGCTGATCGGATGCGCGAACGTCGCGGGGCTGCTGCTGGCGCGTGGGGCAGCGCGGCAGAAGGAGATCGCCGTACGGCTGGCTTTGGGCGCGGCACACGCACGGCTGGTGCGCCAGTTGCTGACCGAAAGCCTAACGCTGTCGCTGATGGGAGGAGCACTGGGAATTCTACTGGCTTATTGGGGCGCGCGCGGGTTGGTCGATTTTGCCCTCAACCATGCAGACTCGTGGTTTCGATTTTCCGCTGAGATCGATTGGCGCGTGCTGGGCTTCACACTGGCGGCTACCCTTTTAACGGGCCTGCTGTTCGGAATTGCTCCCGCGATGCGGTCGATGCGCATCGACCTGACGCCGGCTTTAAAAGATAGCGCAGGCGGGCTGGGCGGCCGGCAGGGTCGATTCCGCCTGGGAAATATTCTGGTGGTTGCCCAAGTGGCGCTCACTGTCGTCGTGATGGTGGGCGCGGGGATGGTGGTACATACACTGCAGAACTTGCGGAGTCTCGATCCGGGGTTCGCCGCTGACAATCTGCTGACATTCGAGGTGGACGCCACGCTCAAGGGATACAAGGGCGAGCGCATGGCCGCCTTCTATCGCGACCTGCGGGACCGGTTCGCCGCTATTCCCGGCGTGACCGCGGTGAGCTATTCCAGTTCGATTCTGCTGAGCGGCAGCCTGTGGAGCACCGACTTTCACCTGCCGGGAACGCCGCCGACATCGACGAAGACTGCGGATTACATGGCAGTGGGGCCTCAGTTTTTTGAAACCATGAAAATCCCCGTGCTGCGAGGCCGCAAGTTCAACCCGGAGGAGTACGAACTGACGGCTAGGACGGAGGTCGATAAGCAAGCGCGCGCGAGCGTAGCGGAGCCAGTGATAGTGAACGATGCTTTTGTGCACGCCTATTTTCCGAATGTGAACCCGATCGGGCAGCCGTTCGGCGCTTATGTGCCGGGCGTGAATGGCGATCCATCGCCGGATGAAACGGCGAGCGCCGGGTGGCAGATTGTGGGCGTGGTGCGCGATGCCAAATATGAGAGCCTGCGGAGTTCCATTGCTCCGACGATCTATGTGCCGGCCGCGGAGGGCGGCTCGTTCGAGTTGCGGACTTCGCGGGATCCCATGGCGGTGGCGCCGGATGTGCGCGATGTTGTGCGGCAGGCGGGCAACGACATACCGGTGGTGAACATACGGACGCAGACGGAAACGATCGAAAGGCAGCTTTTCCAGGAACGGCTGGTTGCGCGCCTCGCTAGTCTGTTTGGGCTGGTGGCGCTGCTGCTGGCGGCCATCGGGCTGTACGGTTTGCTGGCGCACGAGGTGACGCGCGGAACGCGCGAGATCGGCATTCGCGTGGCTCTGGGCGCGCCCAGCGGACAGGTGCTCGGACGGGTGGTACGGCAGGGCGTCGTGCTGGCCGCATTCGGACTAGCGATAGGCGCGGCGGCATCACTGGCAGTGACGCGCCTGCTGGGCAGCATGCTTTTCGAGGTAAAGCCGGGCGATCCGGTTACGTTGATCGGGGTGAGTCTGCTGTTGATGCTGGTGGCACTGGTAGCTTGCTACATCCCCGCACGCCGAGCCAGCCACGTAGATCCCCTTGTGGCGTTACGCCACGAATAACGGTGGTTTGGCCCATGTAACATCCTTGCGGAATCGGGCCGCACTTGGGCGCGACGCCAGCGAATTGCTCACGAATACCTATGGCGTGGCTAATCAAGCCGGACTACGGCCCACGGCATTGATGGTCACGCGTACCGGATCGGTCAACCGGAAGAAACTCCAATAGTGAAAACGTGCCGCCCGTAGCGGCTGCGGTCAAGATCATAGGCTTTGAGTCCGGCCTGCGGCCAGCTCCTCGTATGTCGGGCAGGTGCCTGACCACTCCGACGCATCGCGCCCGATACTGACACGTGCCTAACTGAGGATCAATCCTCGCTGACGCGCAGTGTTTACCTGACCTCCGGGCGTGTTGTCGGCACTCGTACAAAGCTCAGATCGATCCCGCCGGCCCCGGCGACCTCGTAATTGGTCCCAAACGGGGATCTGGGAGATCACGATGTCGCCGGCGTGGCCCCGTCGCACGCTTCCCCCAACCAGGACTTGGGGCCAACTACCCGATCAGGGGAGGAAGTCGTGCCCGTTGTCCGCGTAGCGCGTCACCCGCGCGGAGCGGTTTGGTAAACACATCACGACGATTCACGAATGATCTGAGGTTATGTGACGGCGTGCTTAAATGGATTCGGGAAGCGCAGTGTGAAGCGCGTTCGTAGGGCAGGTTTACAATCGGGTTGACAATCTGTCCCCAAAAAGCTTCGCTGGCTACGCCTAACCGAAAACGTTTAAGCCCATGTGCCGGCGTGAATCCCAGTGCGGATCTGGTAAGGTGACCCCGGCGCTTCAGGGCGATGCGGTGTCGCGGTGCGCTCCGCTAAGGTTCGCCCAGTCTGCTGAGATGGTGAAAGTTCTGATGGAACACGACGGCGAAGCCCGCGCGGGCATTTACCGGCAGATCAAAGCCATGACGGCGCACATGGTCACCGTTGAACGCGGGTATACCGAAATCGTTGCCCTCACCCATGGACTGCGTTTCCTGGTAGGACGATAGAGGATGAAAGACACGCCGGGCCGCTTCGGTTTGGGCCGTCTTAAGACTGCAGTAACTCGCTTCGAGGGCTGATGGTTCGACCTCACGCGCCGGGTGCATACTGGCGTCACGCACGAATCGCCAGGAGCGGTGGCCGACTTCTTTCCATATTTGCCTACGAGACCGTCTAAGGTTAGGAAAATTCTAAAGGATCTGCCCATTCACACCTATCGGGAATACTCGTTCATCGATCTCGGATCTGGCAAGGGACGAGTGTTACTAGTTGCGGCGGAGTGGCCCTTTCATCTGATTCAAGGGGTCGAGTACGATGCTGCGCTGCACGAGCAGGCGGAACAAAACATTCGTAGTTACAGTAGATCAAAGAAACCGGGTTCCCGCATAGAATCGCAAAACATGGACGCGATGGATTACCGCTTTCCACCGGGGAATCTGGTAGTTTTTTTATTCAATCCGTTCGGGCCGAGGGTGCTGAACGGCGTCCTCGGGAATCTAGAGGCGTCGCTTGAATCATCTCCCAGAACCATTTTTCTGACTTTTGTAAATCCGGCGCCAACGGCGGTATTAAGCAGCATGGAATGCTTTCATTTATACAAACAAAACCGCGGTTATCGCATCTACCGGGCCGGTTAACGGCGAACGCGCCGAGCGCGTTCCAAGGCGGCGCAGGTTCTTCGGATCGTTATTCCTGCGCCCGCCCTCTGTATCTCTGTATCTCTCGGATCTAAACTTGCGCCGGAGAAACCCAATTGGCTAGTTCCGACGCCTTCCGCGGCAGCAGGGACGCGGTGAGAGCCACGACCCGGCGGGTGGCTCTCCAAAGCGGCGTGCGAGCGTCCAGATATACACCGAGCGCCGGAACCGGCACACAGTAGCGTGCTATGGGGCCGCCTACTCCGGCCCAGAATACCAGCTTTCGGAAACCGCTCTGAATCACGGCCTCAATCAGGTAGCTGCGCGCAACGGTGCACAGCGATTCCTTGGGAAATTCCCGCTCGTTGTTCATCTGCATAAAGACCACCACCCGATCGGCTTCATACCAACCACCCAGGATACTGAGCCATTCGCCGCTTTCGTGACGCAGACCCATCAGGAGCGGCCGTTTCACGGTCTTAAGCATACGCATAGCCCTCCGGATTCCGTTTCGGCCGGCTCCAATCACGTTCAGTTTTTCCAGGCGATAAGCCGCCTGTTCGAACACACTCAAACCCATCTGCGGAACGACGAGACGGCCACACGATTCGAATCGCCGCCGGTAATAGCGAAAGTTTCTGCGCGTCTTGTCGCCTAAACCTTTAAGGAATGCTTCGTATGAACCGCCGAGCGGCAATTCAGTGTGGTGGTCCGATCTGCCACAGTGCACATCCAGCGGCGATTCTTGAGCCAGCCGGCGGATTGCGTTCATCGCATACCCGCTCGGAGGGACCAGAAGGCGGAGCCCGCACGCTCCCGAACTAAACATCAGGTGCGACAAGCCGGCCTCGAACACTTGCTCCTCAAGGCCCGGCTTCGCCGCAATCATCATTCCGAGCACATCATCCGCATAGATCAGTCCCAAGTGTAGACCCGCAAACTTTCGCTCCTTGGCAAACAAGAACCCGACGACGGATGCTCCACTTGAGATCGTAAGAATTCTGGGAATCCATCGGGCGCCATCGACCGACGCAAGAAAGAACGCGGGATCGCATCCAAAAAGTTCGGGTTCACTGGGGACCCCGTCATCTCGAACACGGCTTTGCGGCTCGTGTGCCCGGAACCGCGTTTCCGTGGTCACGAGTCGCAAACGAACAGAATCGGCGGACGTGTCAAACACGGTCTCAATACTGCCGCCTTCAGTTGGATTAAAACGCAAAGAGATAAGCCCCCCGTTTGGCCGGCCTCTGGCACCTGCCCTCACCCGAGGTGTACTATATCACGGCAAATCATTACCGCTTCAGGCGAAAATCTTCGATCTGGCTTATCTTATACAGTTGGCGGCACCAAAAGCTCGCCCAGCCTGTGATTTTCAGAAAAGGCATGCTTCCAGCAAGAAATCTTGGCGTCACCTCGTAGAGGCGAAAAAACCGATAAATATCCTTTTTCAATTCTTTTCTTATTGGCATTTGTATGTGCCTATGATAGTGAGATAGGAGTGCCGATTTGTTTGTTAGTACGAAGGCCTACGGTTCGCGGACTTATTTGCTCATAGTGGATTACCAGTGGGTCGACTGCGAGGTCAAACAACGCGTCCTGCTTCGTCCCGGCCGCCTCGTTCTCGGCGCCGGTGCACGCCGCGACAGCATCATCACTCATAGCGCCAGGATCGGCCGGCCGCGATCTTCCCGCGACGCTGGTTAGCCTGCCCGGTCAACAAGTCCCGACAGCCCTGCAGGAAGACAGCTTCGAGTTTCCGTCGATCGCGCCATTTTCCAGCCTCTCGGGCCCGCCAGCGACCGTGCCGCCGAGAACTGGAAGGACAACTGTGCCATCGAAGGCGTCGCCGATCTGGACTTGCGCCACTTCTACCGGGCCATAGCTTGTCTGGGAGAGGCTCTTCCGAAGGCCTAGCAGGACGAGCCACGCCTTTCGCGGCGCGCCAACAAGGGCCTCATCGAGGAAGAGCCGTTCGCGCGACGCCGTGCGCTGTTCTCCGATTTGGACATCGTGTTCTTCGACCCATGGCCACCAGCCCCCAGGCGAGGCGCATCCGGTTGTCTCAGCGGCATGGATATCCGATTTCCGCCGATTGTTGACGAGGTGTCAGAGACGGTGTGGCGTTCTTGAATTGCACGGGTTTGCGTCGGCATCCAACGCTTCTGTTTGAACTTGCCGGTAAAGTTTCCACCGAACGTTTATTATTGGTTTTGATCCAGATTGGCATCGCCTTTCCGGCCGCTGAGAGACTACTGCGAGTCGGCTATTCTGAAAATGGCCCGGAATATGAGCGACGTTGACATTAAACTCCCGCAACCGGCGAGTCCTGAGCCCCTTAAACCATCTCTGACCTTGCTTGCATCCTGGTTGGTGATCGGCAAGGTCATTTCTTTTGTTCTGTCGCTCACTTTGCCTCTGCTGCTGGTGCGGAGGCTGTCGAAAGAAGAGCTCGGACTCTATAAACAGGCGTTCCTTGTGGTTGGCTCCGCAACAGTGAGTCTCCCGCTCGGCGTAGGCATGAGCGCCTATTATTTTCTTCCGCGCGAGCCGTGGCGTGGAGGACAGTTGATGTTGAACATTCTGCTATGCCATGCTTTCACCGGTAGCCTCGCGCTGCTCACGCTGCTGTTCGCCCCCGTTTTGTTGCGCGTGATCTTCAATAGCTCGGATTTGGAGCAATACGCCCCACTGATCGGAATCGTGATTCTACTTTGGGGAGTAGCGTACTTTCTTGAGACCGCGGTAGTTGCCAACCAGGAATCACGGATTGCCGCGGGACTAATAATCGTTGCCCAACTCTCGAAGACCGGGTTTATGGTGACAGCCGCGATGCTGGCTGCGTCAGTCCGGAGTCTTTTGTGTGCTGCCGCGTTTCAAGGAATCGTGCAGAGCGCGCTGCTGATCTGCTATTTGAACTGGCGCTTTCCCGGATTCTGGCGGAGTTTCGATGGCGGCCTGCTGAGACGCCAGTTGTCTTATGCCATCCCGTTTGGTCTCGCGGGTTTGTTGTATACGTTAGAAGGCGACTACCACAATTATTTTGTTTCGAACCGCTTCGGCCCCGTCAATTTCGCCGTCTATTCAATTGGATGCCTCGACATCCCCTTAATCGCGATTCTCATCGAAGTCGTGGGCTCGGTCATGGTTCCGCGCGCTTCAGCCCTGCAACGGGAAGACAACCGTCGGGAGTTAATTCTACTGACAGTGCGGGCAATGCGAAAACTGGCGCTCACCTTCCTCCCTGTCTACGCATTTCTAATGGTGGCAGGCAGGGACTTCATAGTTGCGCTGTTCACCCCGCGGTATGCCAATAGCTGGCCTATATTCGCCATAAACTTGACGATGCTCCCGTTTGCGACAGTCATGATCGATCCGCTCGTCCGCGCCTATGCGGATCAACGCTATTATCTGCTCAGATTCCACATTGTGCTATTCGCGTCGATGGTGGTGGGGCTTTGGTTTGGGGTGCAACGATTTGGCATGTTGGGCGCTGTCGACGTGATCGTCGGTTTTAATATTGTGGGAAGGCTGTGGATGGCAATTCACATGGGCCGCATCATCGGTGTGGTGCGGCAAGACTGGAAGCTGTTGGGCGGTTTTGCCATGGTCGCAATCGCAGCTGCGGCAGCGGCGGCTGTGACGGCTGCCGTCCGGCAGTTTCTTCCGCCTATGAAGCCGCTGCTGACGGTAGCCATATCCGGTCTATGTTATGGCGCGGCGTATCTCGCTGCGGTCGTCTTGCTGAAGATTCCCGACGCCGAAGAGCGCAATCTTGTCAGGCGCTTCGTTGAAAGATTTGCGCCAGTCTTCGGCATCACAGGTAGACTATGAGAACCCTATACAACCTCTTGACCGCGGTGTGATCCAGGAGACCTGATTTGGGATACCGGTATTCACAACGATGATGAGAGCAGCTATTCTCAGCGCACGAACGACGCGAGATCCCACGCATCCGGCCGCTGGTCGCGCATGTAACCGGAGCGAGGTTATGAGACGGAACCGATATAGGTCTCCCTGTCGAGAGCCTCACTGGACCTTAGCGAGGCGAGCCGCCCGCAACCATGCGCTTGCCCGGCTCGTTGTTCCCGGATGGTCACTCGTACAAAGCTCAAATCGATCCCGCCGCCCCTGTGGCCTCGCAATTGGCCCCAAACGGCGTTCGAGGAGATGAGGAAGCCGCCGGCATCGCCCGATCGCACGCTTCCCCCAATGCGACTTAACCGTCCCGTGGCAGCCTAAATCCTACCTTTGTACGAGTACTCCATCCGCCCAGAACCCTGTCGATGAATGACTTGGCGCTACTGCGCTGGTTGACAACGCGCAAGAGTTCGCAACACCGATGAATTGCGGGTAGGAGAAGCCCGAGCGCAGTTGTATCGAGCCATTCCGTTTGCTAGCTTGGCGTAGATGCCGGCGCCTGTGCCCGAACAACTCAGCAAGACCATTGAGACCCTTTACCGGTCGGAATCGGGCCGGGTTCTGGCGACGCTGGTGCGCCTCCTCGGAGATCTGGATCTCGCCGAAGAGGCCATGCATGAGGCATTCGCCGCCGCTCTGGAATTCTGGTCTCAGACTGGTATTCCGGACAAGCCGCGCCCCTGGCTGATTTCAACGGCACGCTTCAAGGCCATCGACGTGATCCGTCGGCGCGCGCGCTTCGACGGGGCACGGAGAGATCTTGTTGCCCACATGGAATCGCGCGTCAACGACGCTCCGGGCGGAAATGAAGAGACCGGAGATGAAGAGATCGAGGACGATCGCCTCCGTCTGATCTTCACCTGCTGCCATCCCGCTCTGCCTCCGGAGGGGCAGGTTGCGCTCACCCTTCGCGAAATCTGCGGCCTGACCACGGAGGAGATCGCCCGCGCATTTCTGGTGACGCCGGCGACGCTCGCCCAACGCATCATACGCGCCAAGGCAAAGATTCGAGAGACGCCGATTCCATACGAGGCGCCGACGCCGCAGGAATTGCCGGGGCGGCTGGACGCGGTGCTTCAGGTCGTCTATCTCGTCTTTAACGAGGGCTATTCGGC
>JBEKNN010000235.1:0-14275 GCA_049522755.1 Bryobacteraceae bacterium
GATTTGCAAGAATGCCAGCCAGACTCAGTCAAACTGAACTTGAAGGGGAAGCCCCGTAAACAAAGGGGCGGGGAGCTGGCGCCCTCCCTACCTTACGGAATCACTGAGGGTGCTTCAGGGTGCTTCACCGATCTTGGGGAGCCGGTTTTCGGCTGGTGTTGACTTCTGACGGTCGCGGCTCTGATCGGACCCGGACCCAGAGCGCCTCGTTAGGACGCGGTCTCCCGGCATTCACTGAATCTCACGGTCACGGCGCGAGTGGGGGGGAGACAATCCTGGCTGCCGGCCGCGACCTCTGTGGTTACTTCTCTTGCTTGCCTGCCTCCGTCGCACGGCGCGGCTCACTGACGTGCCGCCACTGACGCGAATCCGTTCACTGGCCTACTTCCAACCTCGACTGAAGAACTCTTGGAACATCCTATTACCGGCGGATATCTCCAGTACCGGCGCCACAAGCTACGGTACTGTTCGACAACGCCAGTCGCGGACTCGGGACTCGCCGCATTCCCGACATCTTCGCGAATACAATAGAAGAGACGATCCAAATGGGTGAACTCCGTTCTGTTTTCCATGGTTTCCGCTGGTGGCGCGCCGCCGTTGCCGTCATCGTGGCCGCTGCCGCTGGGGCGTCGCAGGAAACGCCGCGGCCCGCCCGCGTCGCCCAGGGTGCGTCCGCTGCGAAGCCGGCGACGGTCGATTATCAACGCGACGTTCACGCCATCTTCGCGGCGCATTGTCTGGCCTGCCATAACGCGGATAAGCGGTCGGGCGGTTTGTCGCTCGGCACGTATCAGGACATCACGACGGGTGGACGCACCGGCGCCGCCATCAAGCCTGGCAGCAGCGGGCAGAGTCTGCTGGTGCGGCGCATTCTGGGCGAAGTGCAGCCGGCGATGCCGCTGGGCGGCGATCCGCTAACACCGGCGGAGATCGCGACGCTGCGCACGTGGATCGACGAAGGCGCGCGTGTTACGCCAACATCCGCGATCGCCAAGGCACGTTGGGAACCGCCGCTGGAACTGGTGGAGCCCGCGATTCCGCACGTGACTTGGGCCGGCTGGACCGCGCCGCTCGACCGCTTTACTGCCGCGTACCTCGCCAAGCAAGGCGTCGATCAGCCGATTCCCGTCAACGCCGCCGAATTCGCGCGCCGGGCCTATCTCGATATCTGGGGACTGCTTCCCACGCCTGAAGAGACCCGGTCGTTCGTCGCCGGCGCCGATCCCAACAAGCGCAACCAGTTGGTGGCATCGCTGCTCGACAACCCGATACGCTACTCCGAGCATTGGATCAGCTATTGGAACGATCTGCTGCGCAACGATGAAGGCGTCGCTTACATCGCCGAGATTGCGCAGCGTAAGAGCATCACGCCGTGGCTGCTCGACGCGCTCGAAAAGAACAAGCCGTATAACCAGATGGTGCGCGAGCTGTTGAATCCCACCGCGGCCAGCGACCCCGAAGGCTTCCTGATTGGCGTCAACTGGCGCGGAACCGTGAGCGCATCGCAGGCGCCGCCGCTGCAAGCGTCGCAGAATGCCGCGCAGATTTTCCTCGGCATCAACTTCAAATGCAATTCCTGCCATGACAGCTTTATCAGCAAGTGGAAGCTGAAGGACGCGTACGCGCTCGCCGCCTATTTCTCGGCGGAAGAGAAGCTGCAGCTCTATCGTTGCGACGTGGCCCAACCCGGCCAGTTCGCCACCGCGGGCTACATGTATCCCGAGCTCGACCGGCCGTTGCCATCGGGCGGCATTCTGGAAAGGCCCAGCATTCTGGACCGGCGCGCCGCCATCGCCGCCATCTTTACCGATCCGCGCAATGGCCGCGTGCCGCGAGCCTTCGTCAACCGGGTCTGGGAGAAGTTGATGGGCCGCGGCATCGTCGCCGATGTCGACGATTTGGATGGCGAGCCCTGGAACCCGGAGTTGCTCGACTATCTGGCGAGCGACTTCGTGAAGAACGGTTATGACATCAAGCGGCTGATCGGGACTATCGTCGCGTCGAAGACCTATCAGATGCGGGCAGTCGCGCGGCGCTTTTCCCTGGCAGACAGCGCTCCGGCGCACTACTCGTTCCGCGGCCCCGAACTGCGCAGGCTTACCGCGGAGCAGTTTGCCGATGCCGTCGCGTCGGTGACGGGCGATTGGCACGTGGCGCGTCCGCGCGCTGCCCCACCGAATCCGACTGCGGCTGCGGTAGCCGCTACAGCCGCCGCTGCCACGAATGTGGCGCTGGCGAATGCCAACGTGCCCGGCGTGGTCCTCGCGCCCGATGGCACGAAATTGGCCGGCGTGTTCTCCGGCGCGCCGGTCGATACCCAAGAAAATCTCACCATCAATCAGGTTCTCACTCGCAGCGCCGCCGAAATCGCAGCCAATCGTGCCTTGGCAGCGGCCGCAGCAGCAGCCGGCCGCGGAGCGCCGACGCCGCCGGCTGCGCCTCCTCCGCCGCCCGTCGCCGGCGGCAATTACGCGCGCGAATGGAGAATCGCGGCCAGCAATCTGACGCGCGCTTTAGGGCGGCCCATCCGCGATCAGGTTTATACCAGCCGCGACAACCAGGCCACCAGCATGCAGGCGGTGGAACTGGTCAATGGCGAAACTTTGAATCACTGGATCTGGCGGGGCGCGCAGAAGATGCTGGGCGAGTTGCCGCCTGAGCCCGTCAGTTTATTCAGCCGCCAGGTGAACGGAGACCCCTTCCGCCCGCCTGCGCCCACGCCCACGAATTCCGCCAATGCCGGGGCCGGGGCTGCGCCCGGAGCCGCACCCCTTTTGGCGGTCATCCCCGTGCCTCCGCCGCAGCCTCCACCGCCGCCTGTTCCGTTCAGCATCGACGTCTCGCAGTCGCAGAAGCTGTACCTGATCGTCGAAGATAATCTTTCCACCGCGCCTGACAAAGCGGCCCCGATTTGGCTGCATGCGTTCTTCACCGCGGCCGATGGTTCCAAGACGCCGCTCACTGCGTTGCGGCCCGTTGCCGTCGCGGGGCTGCGCGAAGACAGTTCGCCGATCGTCCCGCTGAATACCGACCAGCCCGTCGCCGACGCGCTGCGCGTGAAATTCCCATCCGAGCTTGTCTATGATATTTCCGGCCGCGGATTTGTCAGGTTCGAAGGCATCCCGTTCTTCGAACATAAGCCGTTGATTCAGGGCGAGGGCGTCACCGGCCGCTTCTTCGTCTTCGATCAGAAGCCGAGTCTCGATCGCCTGGCGCCGCCTACGCCCGAAACCCCCGTGGCGCCGCTGCCGGTGTTGAAGACATCGGCGGAAGCGGTCGACCGCGTCTACTGGTATCTGCTGGGCCGTGCGCCGTCGGCCGCGGAACGTCAGGTGGCAGTGACGGCGCTTCGCGATCCTGCCCACCCCAACAGCCCCAGCGCCCCCCCAAGCGCTCCCGGTCTCGCCGATCTGCTTTGGTCCGTCCTCATGAGTCCCGAGTTTCAGTTCATTCGTTAGGATGGGATGTTGCCATGAAGAAAGTGTCGCCATGAAGAGAGCCGAAACCAAATTGACCAGGGAAGAAGCGTTAATCAGTTCGAAGATCGATCGCCGCGGTTTCATGAGCAGAGGCGTCACCGCCGCGGCCACGCTGGCGTCGCTCATCGGCGCCGAGCCCAAACTGGTCCGCGCGGCCGCACCCGCGCCCACCGCCGACTCCGTCATCCTTCTATGGATGGCCGGCGGCATGGCTTCCACCGAGACGTTCGACCCCAAACGCTACACGCCGTTCGCGCCCGGCGTCCGCACCAGTGAGGTACTCAGCACGTTCCCGGCGATCGATACCGTTGTCGACAACATCAAAATTTCGCAAGGTCTGGAGCGTACCGCAAAGGTGATGGACCGCGGCACGCTCATCCGCACTTTTCAGGCCGCGGACCTGGGGTTCATTCTGCACTCGCGCCACCAGTTCCATTGGCACACCGGTTATATTCCGCCGCAACCTATGGCGGTGCCGCATATCGGCGCGGTGATCGCGAAGACCATGGGGCCGCGCGTGGATACCATGCCTCCGTTCATCGCGATCGGCCAGAATCTGGAGATCGGCGGAGAATCGGCGGCGCTGAAGTCATTCCATACGGCTGGATTTTTGGGCAGCGAATACGGCCCGGTGCTGCTGACCGATCCACAGGACGCGGCATCGGCGGTGCGTCCACCTTCCGACCTGGGCAGCGCGCGGTTTGTTAGCCGCCGGAAGCTTTATGAGAAGGTTCTCGCGAATCAGCCCGTATATCAATTCGCCGGCGATTATCAGCGGCGCAGCCTGCTCCGTTCGATGGATGCGGCCGACCGCCTGCTGACGTCTCCATCGGCGAAGGCTTTCGATCTTTCTCTCGAGCCCAAAGATAAGGCCGATGTCTACGGCGCCACTCGTTTCGGACAAGGCTGTCTTCTGGCGCGCCGGTTGGTAGAGTCAGGCGCACGCTACGTCGAAGTCACCAGCGAGTATATTCCGTTTCGCTGGTGGGACAGCCATCAGGATGGACATTCGCGCGCCGAGATGATGAAGAAGATCATCGACGGCCCGGTGGCTCAGCTCATTCTCGATCTGGAAGAGCGCGGTCTTCTCAACCGCACGCTGGTGATTCTGGCCAGCGAATTCAGCCGCGATGCCGTCACTGAAGGTAAGGTGGGCAAAGAGGTCAAGGATCAGGCGAATACGCCCGACGTCATGACGCTCCCCGCGCACTATGGCATGCATCGCCATTTCACCGCGGCCGGTTCGGTGCTGATGTTCGGCGGTGGAACTAAGAAAGGCTTCGTCTACGGCAAGACCGCCGAGGAGCGCCCCTGTACGACTATCGAGAATCCGCTGCCGCTCGAAGACCTCCACGCCACTATCTATCGCGCGCTCGGCATCGCGCCCGATCAATATTTCCTGAATGAGAAACGGCCTGTCTACGTCACTAAGGACGGCAAGGGCAAGGTGGTCAACGAGGTTTACGCCTAAGCCCGGCGCCGCATTCTACTGGAGGAACGAGATGCAGATTAATCGACGACGCTTTGTCACCGGCCTTACCGCTCCGCTGATTCTGGGCGCCCAGGATAAGTCAGGCGCCAAGCCGCCTGTGCTGGGCCAAGGCGATCAGAAATACGAATGGATCGATAACTGGGGCCAACTCCCATCGCACATCAAATGGGGCAAGACTCACAACGTGGTGGAAGACGCGCAAAACAACATCTACGTTCACCACACGGTCTATGCCGATAGCGAAAGCAAAGATTCGGTGGTGGTCTTCGATGCGAAGGGCAAGTTTATCCGGTCCTGGGGTCCCGAATACGCCGGCTGCGCGCACGGCATGATGATCCACAAAGAAGGCAGTGAAGAGTTCCTCTATCTCACCGCGAACTCTGCGCCGCGTGGCGTAACTCCACCGCCTGCCGGGGCTTCGTCGGTAGTGAAGACTACGCTAAATGGCGAAGTGGTCTGGAAGGTTCAAGGCCCGCCCGATATACCGGCCTATCGGACTTCCGACGCCGCCACAGGCAAGTTGCCGCCGTACAATCCGACTAATCTTGCGATTGCTCCCAATGGGGATGTGTATGTCGCCGATGGCTACGGGTCGTATTACGTCAACCACTACAATGGCAAGGGCGAATATTTGAACACGTTCGGCGGGCGCGGGTCCGATCCCGGCAAGTTGCTAGAACCGCACGGTATCTGGGTGGATAATCGCAGCGGCAGCCCGATCCTGACGGTTGCCGACCGCCGCAACAACCGTCTGCAGCGCTTCACGCTGGATGGCCGCCACATCGATTTCGTCGCCGGCTTCCGTCTGCCGTGCCATTTCAACATTCACCCCAGTAACGGGACGGTGGTGATTCCCGAACTCAATAACGCAACGCTCGTCGTCGACAAGAGCAACCAGGTGATCGCGACATTGGGCGATCCGGCGGCGCCGGGCTCAGTGCCCAATCCGAAGCGGGATGAGAAGGACCGGACCAAGTTCGTCCCCGGACAATTCGTTCAGCCGCACGGCGCCTGCTTCGATCACGAAGGGAATATCTTTGTGGCGGAGTGGGTCGAGATAGGGCGAGTTACCAGGTTGCGCAAAGTGGCGTAAGTTCGGGCTGTCGCATGAATAAAGGCATCGGCTAAAATAATATTTCCCGAACCGGGGAGAGTGCTTATGCGAATGGTCCCTCTTTTCTTTTGCCTGATCTCGAGCGCGGCCGCCCAGACCGCCGATCTGCAGAATGCAGCGGTGAAACTTCTCAGTCGACTCGAATGGCGCAGTATCGGCCCTGCCGCCATGGGCGGACGCATCTCCGGCATCGAGGGCGTCCCCGGCAACCCGCGCCTTTTGTACGCCGCCACTGGCTCCGGCGGCCTGTTCAAAACCACCAACGGCGGCGTCACCTGGCAGGCCATCTTTGAGCGGCCGGAAACCATCTCGATCGGCGACATCGCCATCGATCCCAAACATCCCGATACTGTCTGGGTCGGCACAGGTGAAGCCAACGTGCGCAACAGCGTTTCCATCGGCGGCGGAATGTATTACACCGATGACGGCGGCAAGACCTGGGAACACCGCGGCCTCGACCAGACCATGACCATCTCGCGCGTTGCGCTCGATCCTCGCGATCCCCGCCGCGTCTTCGTCGCTGCCGTCGGCCATCCCTTCGGCCCCAATCCCGACCGGGGCGTCTTTTTCTCTCCCGACGCCGGCCGCAGTTGGCAAAAAGTGCTCTATACCGATCCCCAAAACGGAGCTTCGGATCTGGATATCGATCCATCCAACCCGGACATTATTTTCGCCGGCATGTGGCAATTTGACCGCAAGCCCTGGCGTTACGACAGCGGCGGCGTTACCGGCGGACTGTATAAATCGAGCGACGGCGGCAAGACATGGAAGAAGATAACTCGGGGCCTGCCCGCGCTAATGGGCCGCATCGGCGTCAAAGTGGCGCCCGGAAATCCGCGCATCGTCTACGTCGTGGCCGAATCGAAAGAGGGCTCGCTGTTTCGTTCCGATGACGGCGGCGAATCTTTCAAAGTGGTCAATAAAGATCGCGGTCTCACCACGCGCGGCTATTACTACTGCGACCTGCGCGTCGACCCTAAAGACGAAAACCGCGTCTACGTTCTGGAAGGCGCGTTGGAAGTTTCCACCGACGGCGGCCAAACTTTCTCCCGCATCGGCGGGTCCGTCCACGGCGACCTGCAGGCGCTCTGGATCGATCCCGACGACCCCGCCCGCATGTGGCAGGGCTCCGATGGCGGCCTCGCCTCATCCTGGGACATGGGCCAAACCTGGCAGCACGTTTCCAACATCTCGCTCGGCCAGTTTTATCACGTCTACGCCGACAATCGAAAACCGTTCTACGACGTCTCGGGAGGCACGCAGGACAACGGTACGTGGATCGGCCCCTCGCAGACCCGCGAGCCTTCCGGCATTATGAATGACGATTGGCGCATGATCAGCGCCATCGTCGGCTTCAACGTCCTCAGCGAGACCGAAGACCCCGACGTAGTCTTGACCCAAACCCCCGGCGGCGCGCTGCTGCGTACGGACCTTCGCACACGCGATCAACAATCCATCGGTCCGCAGGTGCGCAATTACAACGGCGTAAGCACCGCCGACATGAAATACCGCTTTGCCTGGGACGCTCCGCTGGTGCGCTCGCCCTACGGTAAGGACACCTTCTACTACGGCAGCAATGTCATATTCCAGTCGAGCGACAAAGGCACTACATGGGAACCCATCAGCAACGATCTGACCAACGCCGATCCTGCCAAGTGGCAACCCTCCGGCGGGCCTATCTTCACCGACAATAGCTCATCGGAAATGTACGGCGCCGTCACCCACATCAGTGAATCTCCCGTCAAGCGCGGCGTCATCTGGGCCGGCACCGATGACGGAAATATCCAGGTCACTGTGAACGGCGGCGGTAAGTGGACCAATGTAGCTGCGAATATCAAAGGCATTCCGGCAGGCTCGCCCGTCTCAGCTCTCGAAACCTCGCATCGCAATGAGAATCTGGTCTACGCCGGCTTTGACCGCCACATGCTCGACGACATGCGTCCTCATCTCTTTAAGACCACCGACTCGGGCAAAACCTGGAGCAGCATCACCGAAGGCCTTCCCGCCAATGCGTTCATCTGGGTGCTGCGCGAAGATCTGCGTAATTCCAGCGTTCTCTATCTGGGCACTGAACTCGGCGCGTTCCTCTCCATCGACGCCGGAGCGCACTGGTCGCGGTTCAATCTCAAGAACCTCCCCAACGTGGCCGTTCGCGACATCTTTCTGCAGTCCGACCGGAACGACATCCTGCTGGCCACGCACGGGCGCGGCCTCTACATTTTGGATGACGCCACTCCAATTCAGCAACTCGCGGGCTCACAGATCGCGACACTCTTCCCCATTCGGTCTGCGCTGCGCTATTCCATGCGGGCCACGCGGGCCGGCGGCGGCGACTCCGAATTCACTGCCGCCAATCCTGCGTACGGGGCGCTGCTCAACTATTACCTGACCGCACAGATGGACGAGGTCCGTTTCGAAGTACAAGACGCCGCCCACAAGGTGATCCGCACTATAGTCGCTCCCGCGAATGAGCGCGACCGCGGAGTACACCGCATCGCCTGGGACCTGCGCGCCAATCCTCCAGCGGGAAATGACGCGCCACGCGGAGGAGGGCGGCGCGGCGGTGGCGAAGGAGGCGGAGAAGGCGGCGGAGGGCGCGGCGGAGCCTCACGCGGCCCGCAAGTCATCCCCGGCGATTACATCGTGAAAATGATCGCTGGATCGACAGTCGTCGAACAAAAGGTGACGGTCCGACTCGATCCCGAACTAAAGGCCTCCACTGCCGATCTCCAATCACAATGGCAGAGTCTCGAAAAAATCTCCGCCATGATTCGCACTACCGGCGACATGCTTCGCGAATCGGACCGCCACGCCGACTCGCCCGGCTGGACGAAGTTCCACACCTCGCTTGCCGCCGGCCGTCTGTCTGAGCAATTACAAGCGCTCTTCACCCTGATTGACGGAGGGAATGACGCCCCCACGCCGGCTATGACCAAACTCTTAGGCGAACTGGAGTCCGACTATGACCGCTCATCCGGGGAGTTTCAGGCGCTGAAGCCGTAGATAGATGATCCAGCCTGGTGACAGTCGATTCAAAACGGAGTGATCGCGGAGCGCCACTTCGGACAGCGGATGGTCAGAAGCTGCCGGGCCGGTTCGGGCATCCGACAAGGTATCTGGCCCTCATTCGCGCCGCTCGGATACAAGAACACTCTGGGCGCGGATGGCCAGCGCACTATCGCTCCGGAGTCCGAATTTGGCTCAGTCATACATGTGATGTTCGAGCGCTACGCCACGGGCAAGTGGCGCCGGCGCATCCAGGACCGGATCGACGCGATCTACATGGACAAGTTGCACGGCCGGATTGACAACGGCTTCTTCGCCCGCAAGGCTGCCGGGTTCCGATCCGACCAATGCCGAGTTATGCGTGGCTGTTGGACTTGGCCCGCCGGGAGCACGTCTTGTTCGCGAATCAGCCTCTGCGGCAAAACGAAAACTGCTTGATTTTGTACTTTCGAACTGCCATTGGAAAGCCGGACATTTGGAGGCGGAATACCGGGAACCTTTTGATATACTTACAGTTGTTGTCGCGGCGCAGAATGTTTGCCGAGAGGGAATTGGATGCGAAGCGGCTCAAAATGAGAATTGGCTCTCCAGTCCGGAAACGAACCACGATAGATTGCGCCGACCGGCCGCCGTTTTAGCGCGCCCGGCGGCAACCGGTAGCAGCCGAATGCCGTTGCAGCACGGCCACTCATAGGTATAGACTCCAAGAACCGAGATAATTTATGCAATGTGTCCCCCTGTTCTGCCACAACGGTTTCCGCACCCTCGCATGGCGCTGTTCCTTGATCCTGGCGTTGCTCACCGCCCCCGCGATGGCTCAGCGCGGAGGCCGCGGCGGCGCCCCCGCGCTTCCGCAAGATCTCGCTTTCCGATTCATGGGACCCGCTGTGGGCAATCGCATCGCCTCCGCCGCCGGCGTCCCCAGCGACCCCACCGTGTACTATGCCGGCGCGGCTTCTGGCGGCGTCTGGAAATCCACTGACAGCGGCCGCACCTGGGCCCCTGTCTTCGACAGTCAGCCGGTGCAGGCGATCGGCGCACTGGCCGTTTCCACATCCGACCCTAAGCAGGTGTGGGCGGGCACGGGGGAAGCCTGGGCCATCCGCGATAGCGACATGATGGGCAACGGCATCTACAAGTCCATGGACGCGGGCCTCACCTGGCAGCATATGGGCCTGGATGAAACCGGGCGTATTGGACGCGTAATCGTCCACCCCACCAACCCTGATATCGTGTACGTCTGCGCCCTGGGCCGCACCACCGGCCCGCAAGAAGAGCGCGGCGTCTTCAAAACCATCGATGGCGGGCAGAATTGGACCCGCTCGCTTTTCGCCGACGCCAACACCGGCTGCTCCGGCTTGAATATCGACGCCAACGACCCTAACACGCTTTTCGCCGGCATGTGGCAGGTGGAAATGCATACTTACGGCATGTTCAGCGGCGGCCCCGGCAGCGCCCTCTACGTCAGCCACGACGCCGGCGCGCACTGGGACAAAATCGAAGGCCACGGCCTGCCCAAATCGCCCGTCGGGAAGATTGACGTCGCCCCGGCGCCATCCAATTCCAAGCGCGTCTACGCCCTGATCCAGACGGCCGATCAAGGCTCTATCTGGCGCTCCGACGATGGCGGCGTCAACTGGACCAACGGAAGCTGGCAGCGGGAGCTCATTGGCCGCGCCGGCTATTACATCAAGCTCGCCGTCAATCCGAAGAATCCCGATGAGCTATTCGTCGCCAACAGCAGTTTCTGGATATCCAAGGACGGCGGCAAGAGCTTCACGACTCTCGGATGGGGCGGCGATAACCACGATATCTGGATCGATCCTGGCGACCCTAACCGCATCTTACTGACTCACGACGGCGGTATGTTCATGACTACCGACCACGGTACGACGTCGAACCGGGTGACTCTGCCGATCGGCCAGATGTATCACGTGGCCGTGGATAATGACGTTCCTTATAAGATCTACGGTAACATGCAGGACGACGGAACCATGCGCGGCCTCAGCACTACGCAGGAGGCTGGCCCGAACGTGCCCGGACAGAATGCGGGCGGGCGCGGCGGACGCGGCGGGGGCGGCTTCGCGGGCGGACGCGGTGGCGGAGCCGCAATCGGAGCCTGGGAGCACAATCTCGGCGGCTGCGAATCCGGCTTCACGCTGCCGGATTTGACTAATACCGATATCGTTTGGGCCTCGTGCTATGCCAATGAAGTGACTCGTTACGACGCCAGGACCAAGGTGGCCCGCTCTGTCAGTCCGTGGCTGCACACACTCGATTCCGAACCGAACAAGGCCAAGTACCGTTGTCACTGGACGTCGCCGCTGGCCGTCGATCCGTTCGATCATAACGCCGTCTACTATGGCTGCCAGGTGATCTTCCGCACCACCAGCGCCGGTCAGGCGTGGACGGTGATCAGCGAAGACCTTTCCACGCGCGATCCCAAGTATATTGTCTCCTCCGGCGGCATTGTAGGCGATAACCTGGGCCAATTCTACGGCGAGGTGGTGTTTGCCATCGCACCGTCCGAGTTCCAACGCGGCGTGGTATGGGCGGGCACTAATGACGGTAAGGTCTGGTATACGCGCGACTCACTGGCATCCGCGCCTCACTGGACCGACGTCACTAAGAACATTCCCAACCTTCCGCCCATGGGAGTGATTGCGAAGATTGAGCCGTCGCATTTCGACGCGGCGACGGCGTACATCTGCGTGGATTTCCACTTAGCGGATAACCGCGACCCATGGGTCTATAAGACCGCCGATTTCGGCAAGACCTGGACGAAAATCAGCGGCGACCTGCCCGCGCACGGCCCACTGACTTATGCGCGCGTGATTGCCGAAAACCCGAATAAGAAAGGCATGCTCTTTGTGGGCACCGGCAATGCGCTCTATTATACGCTCAATGACGGACAGAACTGGAAGCAGTTGAACGAGGGATTGCCCGCGGCGCCGGTCTCCTGGGTGGTGGTTCAGAAAGCGGCGCATGACGTAGTGGTTTCCACTTACGGCCGCGGCTTCTATATTATGGATGACATCACGCCGCTCGAACAGGGCATGATGGAGAGTTCCTTTACCGAGCCCGTTGCCATGGTGGCGCCGCGCGCCGCGTTCCGCGAACCCCGCGGCGGCCGCGCGCAAATCAGCTTTAAGTTAGCTGCGGCGCCGAAAAACCCGATTGAATTCGAGGTGACCGATTCCAAGGGCGCGCTGGTGGCGAAACTGCCTCCAGTCACCGGTCACGCCGGCCTGAACCGCATCGCCTGGGACATGCGCTACCCGCCGCCGCGGCTGGTGGCGCTGCGCACGACTCCGCCCGAGAATCCGCACATCTGGGAAGAGCCTCGGTTCCAGGGACAGGACACCCGGCCCATCTCGCATTGGGGCATCGCCCAGGCGGAGACTGGCCCATACGCCGCGCCCGGCGATTACACCGTCAAGATGACCGTGGACGGTCAGACCTTATCCAGGCCGCTACACATCGCGCTGCCGCCCGATGCGCACGGCAGCGAAGCTGACATTCAGGCTTCCGTGAAGCTTCAATTGAAGGTGCGCGAAGATATCAGCGTCGTATCCGATATGACTAACCAGTTGGAATGGATGCGCCGGCAAATCGAGGATCAGTCCAAGACTGTGCAGGGAAAAGCCGATCTCCTCAAGGCTATGGACGCGATCGACAAGAAGATGAAGGCGGTGGAATTGAACTTAGTCACTGAATCGGAGATGTTGAGCGACGACAAGTATTTTCCGGAGCAGGACAAGCTATATCTCACTCTTATCTGGGTGAACGGCGAAATCGGCGGCGGCGGCGGCGACGTGGCGGGCACTGGCGATTACGGCGCTACGGAGACCGATACAGCCCTGGTACTCGATCTGGAACGGCAGTTACAGACGGTGCAGACGGAATACAAGAGTCTGATGAGTAAGGATATCCCGGCTTACAACCAGACTGTTGGCGGCAGCGGCGTGGCTCCGCTGAAGACCACCGGCGCTCCGCCCGCTCCGATTCGAACGGGCGGCCGTGGCGGCGGAGACGGAGACGATAACTAAGCAGGCCTCCTTATGAAAACGGTTGCGGCAGGTTGCTTCGTACTTAGCTGCCTGACTCCGCTGAGTTGGACGCAGAGCGCGCCGGCGGTCCGTTCGCCTGAGATTGGCGCGGACCGCAGAGTGACTTTCCGCGTTCGCGCCCCACAGGCCAGCGAGGTGACTCTCACCGGCGAATTCATGCGCGGCGCCAAGCCGCTCGAAAACAGCGGCGATCTTTGGAGCGTGACGGTGGGCCCGCTGGAACCGGAAATCTATAACTACAACTTCACTATTGATGGCGTGAAGACCATCGATCCGAACAATCCCGACGTGAAGACCGGCTCGACTCCGAGCACCATTAGCAGCATTCTCGAAATCCGCGGCGATCGGCCGGCATTTTACGACGCTCAGGCCGTGCCGCACGGCGAAATCCACACCATTTGGTACGAATCCAAATCTTTGAAGGCAATCCGCCGCCTGACGGTCTACACGCCGCCGGGCTACGACCACGGCGGAAACACGCGTTATCCGGCGCTTTACCTGTTTCACGGCGCCAGCGCCGATGAAGCCGCCTGGACGCGGCTCGGCCATGTGAACCCGATCCTCGATAACCTGCTCGCCGCCGGAAAGGCCAAACCATTTATCGTGGTAATGCCCTTCGGTTACGGCGCGCCGCCCGGCACCGCGGCTGCGCCCGGACAAAACACCGCCCTGTTCAGCCGCGACCTGCTGGAAGATGTGATTCCATTCGTCGATTCGCACTACCGCGTTTACGGCGACCGCGGTCACCGGGCCATTGCGGGGCTCTCCATGGGCGGCGGGGAGTCGCTCGAAATCGGGTTGAGCCATCTGGAACTGTTCAGCTATGTGGGCGGCTTCAGCGCCGCTCTGCGGCCTGCCGATTTTCAGAAGACATTCGGAGGCCTGACCGCCGATCCGGAAGCTGCGAACCGGAAGTTGCGCCTGCTTTGGTTTGGCTGCGGTACGGACGATAGCCTGTTCGGCGCGGCGGATAGCTTTGCCAAGTTCCTGGACGCCGCCGGAATCAAGCACGTTTTCAAGCAGTCGGATGGAGCGCATACGTGGATGGTGTGGCGGCGCTATCTGAACGAGTTCGCTCCGCAGCTTTTTTGATTCTTGAGAGACAGCCGGACAT
>JBEKNN010000236.1:0-14240 GCA_049522755.1 Bryobacteraceae bacterium
AGTTGCTCCAATTCCTGCGCACGCTTGTAGAGTGAGACGCCCGCGGAGGAGGCCGACAATCCGGCGGAGGCGGAAAACACTGGGCGGGCCGAAGCTAGTGCACCGACGGAGGCGGCCACTGTGGGGGCGGAGCCTGTCACTGCGACAGTCTCGGCAGTCGAGGAAAGCGGAGGCGCGGCGGTCGCTGGGCCCAGACGCCCGAGAGGGGCTCCGTAGCCGCCGCCGGATCCAGAACCCTCGCCACCTCCGATGCCGCCGCCAGCGCCTGCGGCCGTTGCCGGCGCCGGCCCGGCCGACGCCGTCTTTTCCGTGTAATCCTGGACCCTCGCCATGGCAACTTCCGTCACCGGCACGCCCTTAGCCTTCGCCATATTCAAGCTCTGCGACGCCAGCGACGTTCCAAAGATTGGCGCCCACGCACCCGCGATATTCCAGCTTCCGTCCTTCAACTGGTTCTTCTCGATCTTCGCCACGCACTTCTGCAAATCCTGCCGCACGCGCGCGTTGGCCTGCGCATTGCCCATATTGCCATCCAGCTCTCCGAGCAATTTCGCCGAGAGAAACGTGTCGATATATGGCCCCAGCTTGCGCTGGATCTGCGTTCCCCTTAGGTTGGTGACCTCCAGACCCTCTGCCGGACTCTGTTCCACATGCTGTAGAACGAATGCCACGGCGCGCTGCAGGTTCTCGCGGTACGCTCCTTTCGATAGCGTGTTACCAGTGTGCAAGAGCGCCTCCGCCGCTACCGCGGTATTCGCGACATCGTTTCCATTCGACTCCAGCCGCTCACCCTGGCGGACATACGAAGTTTCGCCGCCATCCTGCCCCCATCCGCCGTCCTTGCCCTGGACGGAGATGAGCCACTTGATTCCTTTATCCACCGCCGCCGTGACCGGAGTATTAGTCTGTTCCTTTTCCGCGGACAAACCGATTTCGGCGTAGACGCCGATCGCAACAGCGGCTAAACCGGTTAAGAGCACACGCTTCCTATTCGATCCCATGATCGTCTCCTCGCAGACGCCGCGGCCGGCAGCAACTGTTTGGACGCTGCGCGCGCCGTAAAGTGCCCGAATGACTGTCCGAATAAACCAGGACAGTTTGACTTCCAATCACGATGACGCATGCGACGCGCGGAAAGACTGGAGTTATACACTTAGTCGAGCTACACGCCGCCATGTTTTGGTCACAACTGTGGAGGCATTTCACTCTGGGGATTTCGCAAATACAGCGCCAGTCAGTACATAATGGAGTTTTCCTACAACGTTGAAGCCGAAGATCAAAGTCGCGTTCGCTTCGGGAACGGACGACTTGAACGTCCGTCTCATCGAGCGCATGCGAGAGATTTTTCCCGAGCTCCCGCTCTATGTGGTTGCGGAGTTTCAGCCGGCCGGCGCCGATCTGAAATGGATCCGCTACAACGCCAACCGCGGTTTCGAGAACCTGGCGCGCTGCCGTGCCGCGTTCCGTGGAAAATCCATCCGCCTGGCTGGAGTGATGCTGGTTCCCAACGTGCCTTTCCGCGCGATGCGGCTGATGGCGCTATTTCTCGCCCCGTGGAATTTTTTAGCTTTCAATGAGAACCTGAACAACTTCATGCTGCGGCCCCGGTGCCTTCCGGCGATCGCGCAGCACGTCGCCTGGCGCGTCAGAAATTTCGTCAAATGGCATTGGAGCGGCGAGGGCGCCCGCACCCGCCGCGCGAGGACGGAGGATGTTGCGGTTGCCGCGGAGCGAGGCGTCGCCATTTACGCGGGGCGAAATCCTTCCGCGAATCCGAGAGTCGTGATTGCCAGTCCGTATCTGCCGTTTCCACTCTCTCACGGCGGCGCGGTGCGTATGTATAACCTGATGCGGCGCTCGGCGGGCTGGTTCGATCAAGTGCTGGTCAGCTTCACGGAGACTGGCGATCCGCCCGCCGCCGAGTTGCTGGAGACTTGCGTCGAGATAGTGATGGTGCGGCGCAGTGGAACTCACTCGCTGCCAGCCTCGCGTCAGCCGGATATAGTCGAGGAGTTTTCGTCGCCGGATTTCCACGCGGCATTGCAGAGTGCCGCGCGCAAGTGGAAGCCCGCTGTCGCGCAGCTCGAATTCACCCAGATGGCGCAATATGCCGTGGATTGCGCCCCGGCGCCGGTCATACTGGTGGAGCACGATATTACCTACGATCTCTATTCGCAATTGCTCGCGCTCGAAGAAGATTGGGACTTGCGCAGGCAACTGGAGCGATGGCGCCGATTTGAGACGGCCGCGTGGAGAAAGATGACGCGCGTGGTTACGATGTCACGGAAAGATTGCGCGGCCGTTTCCGGAGCACGCGCGATCGCTCTGCCCAATGGAGTCGATCTGGAGCGGTTCCGTCCGTCGGGTCGCGAGCCGGAGCCGCGGCGGTTGCTATTCATCGGATCGTTCGCGCACTTACCCAACTTGTTGGCGGTCGAGTTCTTTCTCAACCGGGTGTGGCCGCTGCTGCCGGGCGCCACGCTCCACATTATTGCCGGCGCGAGGCATGAATTCTTTCTGGAGCGCTACCGGGACCGCGTGACGCTGCACCTCGATCAACCTGGCGTCGAACTCGAAGGCTTCGTCTCCGATGTGCGGCCCGCGTACGAGCGCGCCGCGGTGGTGGTGGCGCCGCTGATCGCATCGGCCGGAACCAACATCAAAATTCTGGAGGCGATGGCGATGGGTAAGGCGATCGTCAGCACGCCGGCGGGAGTGAACGGCCTCGATCTGGTTACCGGTGAAGATTTCATATTGACGCCGGGCGCCGCCGAAATGGCTGACGCAATCGAGAAGCTGCTGGCAGAGCCGCAGGAGTGCGAACGCATCGGCGCCGCTGCACGCAGCCGCGTGGAACGGGAATACGGCTGGGACGAGATCGCGCGCCGTCAGGCGGAACTGTATCGCGAGCTTATGGCTTGAGCTTATCGGTTGACCTGTGCGGAAAGCTGGTCGAATCGCATGGCGCGGAAGAACGCTTGTTGTTGGGGCTCGGCGATAAAGCTCATGCGGCCGTCAGAGTCCTCCCAGAAGGCGATTTCCACTGTGACGTCCAGAATTTCCAGCCTGGTAGGGCGGACGCCCTCGTCCGCGCGCGACCCCCTGGTCGCGCTTTCGTCGCCGCTGGAAACCACTCCCTCACGGTCGTGGCTCCGATCGGAGCCGCGCGCTGCCTTCTTTTGCTTAATGTAATGCAGCAAGGGATTGACTCCTCGCCGCGCTGCATCCGGATGCGCCGCCAGGTAGGTGTTGCAATCGAATAGTGGGTGCGGATTGCCCAAACGGCCGCCTGTCTCGATGAAATGCAGGAGCGGGTTCGCGCTGTTCCGCGCTTCCGGGCAGTTGCTCAAGTAGTAGTCCGGATCGAACAAGCGGTGCGGCTTGCGTCCCTCCGCCGCTCCGTGCAGCAGGTAGTGCCGCAACGGATTCATGCGTGCCTGCCGCACGTCGGGATAGCGCTCCAGGTAGAACTCCGCGTCGAAGAGACGCCGGACACGCCACCATTCAATGAGTCGCATGCGCGCGCTCCTTCAACCTGGCGAGTTGCGACGCGCCATCCGGAACCATTGCGAAACGGCGACGGACTTCCGCGCGCGCCGCCCTGACTAACCGGCAATCGAGCGCGCTCTGCCGGAGCAACTCCGCGTAGACCGTGCGCCCGCAGGCCTCCTGGAACTGGGCGCGGCGCGATGCCATCGTGCCGCCGAGGCCTCGCGATACATTGGCGGGCTGGTAGGAACAATCGAGCGCCGGGAAGACCACGCGAAGCAGGGATTGCCCAGCGATCATACTCTGGTCGAAGCAATCCACCACCCCCAGGAACGATGTTTGAAGCATCCGCTTGACTGCCGGCGCCAGATCCTCCGGAACTGTCTCGCGGTCCGCTTCGCCATTCGCCAGCAGGTTTACTTGCGGGTTATCCACCTGTTCCGGGAAGCGCTCCAGAAGGCATCGGAAGAATTCGCCGAAAGCCAGACTGTTGGCCGCATCGCTCAGTGGATCGCCCTCAGACGGCCGCTGGCGGAAGTAGTCATACGTGGACCGCAGGCGGTCGATGGGATCGCGGAGAAAGCACAGGTCGAAGAAGATGTAGCCGGGCGCGGCCGGAACCGGGTAGTGAATCTGATGGCTGGAAAGCGCCTGCACGCGCGGGTGCGCGGCAAGATAGGAGAGAATGCCGGCCTGCTCGATGCGCCCATCGCGGTCGGGCGTATCGAGCCGCGCGAAGCGGTCGCCAAAATTGCGGTCGAGGATATTCTCGATGGTGGTGCCGGCGTTTTTCAGGATGTGATAGTGCAGAATGACGAAGCGCAGCGCGATGTACTCCGGAACGCGATCAATCCTGAAAGATCTCGGCGCGCGTCAGTTCGATGCGAGGATCGCCGGTCGAGATCGTATCGCCTTCGATTTCCTGCAGGCTGTGGCTTGGGAACACGAACATCTGCTTCAGCCGGGGATCGAACACCCAGATGTTCGGAGCGCCCATCGCGGCATATTCCTTTAGCTTCTCGATCAGCCGGCTTACGCGGTCTTCTTCGGAGAGAATTTCGATAGCGATATACGGCGCCTCCGTGATAAAGCGCCCTTCCGGCTTGCGCAGTATTACCGCGACGTCTGGAACGCGGTAGCGAGTTTCAGCGACCTTCGTTGTCACTCCGGGAAGCACTTTGACGCTGGGATATTTCTGCATCAACGCGAAGATGATGTTGCTTTGGACCATCCCATGATCCCACTCTCCCACGTTGCGCTCCACCAAAACGCCGTCCACATACTCCATGTCCGGCGAGTAAGAAGTATTCAGATACTCTTCCAGTGAAACCAGGGTGTCGACTGCCATAGCCTTACCTTACACGTCCAGGTTCTTCACGTCCAGGGCATTCTCTTCGATGAACTTGCGGCGGCTCTCCACGTCCTCGCCCATCAGCGTCGAAAAGATCTCTTCGCTCAACACCGCGTCTTCCAGGCGCACCCGCAGCAAGGTCCGCTTCTCGGGGTTCATGGTGGTTTCCGCGAGCTGCTCCGCATTCATTTCGCCTAACCCCTTGTAGCGCTTCACATCCACGCCGCGCTTGCCTTCGGTTTTGACGTAGTTCAATAGCTCCGTCCAGTTCGGCTGGGTTTGACGCTGCTCGGCCTTTACCACCACGAACGGCGGATCGTTATGCCGCGCGATGATCTTCGCCAGCGCCCGGAATCGCCGGTACTCGGGCTGCGAAAGCAGATTCATTCCCACGCGGCGCTCCGCCTGGGTGGTGTCTTTGTAAACCACGGCATACGCCGAGTGTTCTTCGTCGCGGCGCATCTCCGGATTCAGACCGAGCTTGGTGAGCGACTCGAATACCGGCTTCAGGTTGGCTTCCTCCTGAAACTCGGCCTTGGCGTCCAGCCGCAGCTCGACGTTGCTCACCACTTCCACCACGCGCGGGTCGCGCAGCCGCCGCTCTACCTTGTGGAACATTTGCTCGTATTCATCCAGGTTCAGCAGGAACGTGCGCAGCTCGGCGCCTTCCAGCGTCGACTTGGGGCCGGTCCCATTGCCGGTAGAGTGGATCTCGAGCGTCAGGTTATCCATGGCCCGGCGCGTGATTTCCTTGATGAGCTCCTTATCGTCCTTGATGTACTTTTCGCTCTTGCCCTTCTTGATGCTGTAAAGAGGCGGCTGTGCGATGAACACCCGCTCGCGCAAAATCAGCTCGTGCATGTGCCGGAAGAAGAACGTCAGCAACAGCGTGCGGATATGCGAGCCGTCCACGTCGGCGTCGGTCATGATGATGATCTTGCCGTAGCGGATTTTCGCGGCGTCGAAATCGTCTTTCCCGATGCCCGTGCCGAGCGCTGTGATCATGGCGCGGATTTCTTCGTGGCCCAGCATCTTGTCGTAGCGCGCTTTTTCGACGTTGAGGATCTTGCCCTTCAGCGGCAGAATCGCCTGGAACCGCCGGTCGCGCCCCTGCTTGGCCGTTCCGCCGGCCGATTCGCCCTCCACCAGGAACAATTCGCAGCGCTCGGGATCGCGCTCCTGGCAATCCGCCAGCTTATGCGGCATGCCACCCGATTCCAGCGCGCCTTTGCGGCGCGTAAGATCGCGAGCCTTACGGGCCGCCTCTCGCGCGCGCGATGCTTCGATTGCCTTGGTGACAATCTTGCGGCCCACCGGCGAGTTTTTGTCGAAGTATTCGCCCAGTTTCTCGTTGACGAACTGGGTCATCAGGCCGCTGATATCGCTGTTGAGCTTGCCCTTGGTCTGACCTTCGAATTGCGGCTGGGGAATCTTGACGCTCACCACGGCAGTGAGGCCTTCGCGGACATCGTCGCCGGTCAGATTCTCCTTGACGTCTTTGAACAGTCCGGCCGATTGCCCGAAGGCGTTGACGGTTCGCGTGAGCGCCGAATAGAATCCCTTCAGGTGCGTTCCGCCATCCACGGTGTTGATATTGTTGGCGAAGCTTTGGACAGTTTCCGAGTAGCCGTCGTTATACTGCAATGCGACTTCCATGGACATGGTGCCGCCGCCGTTCGGCATCTCGCGTTCCATCTCGAAATGGATCGGCTTTTCGTGCAGTACCTGCTTGCCGCGGTTGAGGTGCTTGATGAACTCGGCGATGCCGCCGGAGAACATAAACTCATTACTTTTCTCGGGCTCTGCACGTTCATCGAGCAACGTGATTTTCAGGCCTTTGTTCAAAAACGCCAACTGCCGCAGGCGATTTGCCAGCGTGTCGTAGTTGAACACCAGGTCCATCATGATGGTTTGGTCGGGCTTGAAGGTGACGCGCGTGCCAGTCTTGCGGCCGGCCCTGCCCATCTTCGTCAGCGGCCCTTTAGGCGCGCCACAGGCGTATTCCTGCTGCCAGGTATAGCTCGGCCCGCTATTGCCTTCCGGGCGCCAGATTTCCAGCTCCAGGCGCTCTGAGAGCGCATTGACGCAGCTCACTCCCACGCCATGCAGACCGCCGGAAACCTTGTAGCTGTTGTTATCGAATTTGCCGCCGGCGTGCAGTTTGGTCATCACCACCTGCGCAGCCGAGACCCCCTCTTCTTCGTGAATGTCCACGGGAATGCCGCGGCCGTTATCGATCACCGTAACGGAATTATCGTCGTGGATGATTACGTTGACTTCGGTGGCGTATCCAGCCAGAGCTTCATCGACGGAGTTGTCGACAACCTCATACACCAGGTGATGCAGGCCCATTTCGCCGGTGGAACCGATGTACATTGCCGGACGCAGGCGGACGGCCTCCAGCCCTTCCAGCACCTTGATACTCCTGGAATCGTAGTCGTTCTGGCCCTCGTGGCCGGGATTTACTTCATTTGCCATATGTATTTCTTTGCCAACGGTGCGCAGGGCATGGCCCCGCGCTACTGCTTCAGATTCGCATGGGCATTACGATGTAGCGATATTGCCCGGTTATGCCTTCGCCCGCCGGACGCATTTCACCGGCGCTCTTCTGGTCTTTCAACTCAAACGACACATGATCTTGTGGAACCACGC
This sequence comes from Bryobacteraceae bacterium, assembly GCA_049522755.1. Classification (GTDB taxonomy): domain Bacteria; phylum Acidobacteriota; class Terriglobia; order Bryobacterales; family Bryobacteraceae; genus PALSA-243. The sequence continues at coordinate 7,493 of JBEKNN010000236.1, forward strand.
GGAGAAAATCCAGCAGGTACGTGGCATTGAATCCGATTTCCAGCTCGGGCCCGTTATACTCGCTGGGTACGCTCTCTTCACTCTCACCCATCTCTACCGATGAGGAAAAAACGCGAACCTCGCCCTCGGTAAATTGCACGCGGATGGCTCGCGACCGTTCATCGGCGAATTGCGCCACACGCTCGATCGCCGATTTGATTTCGTTCTTTTCCAGCTTGGCCGTAAAAGTATGGTCCTTAGGCAAAACGCGCTCATAGTCGGGGAAATTCCCGGTCAACTTCCTGGTCATCAGCAAGCGGTGGCCAATCTGGAAGAAGAGGTGGTTGTCGTCGCCCGAAAACACCACCTTGGCCTCCGGGGCGGATTCATCGGCCAGCTTGATCAACTCCGCCATGGCTTTCTTCGGAATCAGCGCGCGAAATTGTTGGTCCACCTGGCCGCTATCGGCAGCCGCGGCCCGCACGTAGGCCAGCCGGTGACTGTCGGTCGATACCATCGTTAATCCCTCCGGCTGCATCAACAGCAGAGCGCCGTTCAACGTGAACCTCGATTCCTCCATCGAGATGGCAAATGCGGTCCGCGCGATCATCATCGCCAGAGTTTTCACCGGTATCTCAGCGATAGCATGAGGCATTTGCGGCAACTCCGGATAGCTCTCACGCGACATGCCGGCGATGCGCGTTTTGGACCGGCCGCTGGTGATATTGGCCCAGTGGTTCTCCAGAAATTTCATGTGAACGTCGCCCTCAGGCAACAACCGCATGTATTCGAGCAATTTTCGCGCCGGAACAGTTCCCGCGCCTTCTTTTTTCACCCTGGCGGGACAGGAACACCGGATGCCAAGCTCCAAGTCCGTTGCCGTCAACAGGACCCGGTCTCCGGTGGCCTCAATCAGCACATTCGAGAGAATCGGAATGGTAGTTTTCTTCTCGACAACGCCCTGCGACAGGCTCAATTCGCGCACTAAATCGGACTTGTTTACAGTGAATTCCATGGATCGCGACTCCTACTCTGGTGAGACTACATAGATAGGCACTATAAGAACCGCATTCATCGGGCCTGTGCAAATGTTGAAGACTATCTAAATTATACTAAAAGAAGCTACTTTACGCTACCGCTAGTTGTCAAAAACAGGCGCGGGAAAGTCGCAAAAACCGGCCGGAGAGGGTTTTTGTATAGTTTTCCTGCGGCCTCCAGCCTGGCTGCTGTGGATAAAATCACTAAAGTCATTGTAATGAATCCATTAGACTGTGGAGCAGCCTGTTTAATTCCGGGTCGGTGTGACGCGACTGGTCGATCTTGTTTATGGAATGGATTACGGTGGTGTGGTGCTTGCCGCCGAATGCCCTTCCAATCTCCGGCAAAGAGGCGTCCGTAAGCTCCTTTACCAGGTACATGGCAACCTGACGCGGATACACCACCTTCTTGGTGTTGCTCTTTTCCTTCAGCTGCGCCTGCTTGATTTGAAACCGTTCCGCGACGCCTTTTTGGATGGCGTCGATGGTGACGCGCCGGTCCTGGATGTGTACCAGGTGTTTCAAAACCTGCTGTGCCATGGGCATGTTGATGGGCGTGCCTGTGAGCTCGGAATAAGCGAGCAATTTCACCAGCGCGCCTTCCAACTCGCGGACGTTCGATTTGGTCTTGGACGCCATGAACGTGCGCACGTCGTCGGGCAGTTTGACGCCCTCGGCTTCGGACTTCTTGTCGAGAATCGCCATCTTGGTTTCGAGGTCGGGCGGTTGTATGTCGGCGATCAGGCCCCACTCGAATCGCGACCGCAACCGTTCCACTAATCCCGGGATATCCTTAGGCGGAGAATCGCTCGAAATCACGAGCTGCTTCTGGTGCTCATGCAGATCGTTGAAGGTATGGAAAAATTCCTCCTGCGTGCGCTCTTTATTCCCCAGCGTCTGGATGTCGTCGATCAGCAGTACATCGGCCTCGCGATATCGCTGGTGAAAATGCTGCATGCGCTCCAGGCGGATGCACGAGATCATCTCGTTCATGAACCGCTCGGTGGAGGTGTAGATTACGCGCATGGAGGTGTATTTATCCATCAGCGCCCGCCCGATCGCATGCATCAGATGGGTCTTGCCCATACCCACGCCGCCATAGAGAAAGAGCGGGTTGTAGCTGCGCGAGGGGTTCTGCGCCACCGATTTTGCGGCCGCGTGCGCGAACTGGTTCGATGCGCCGACAACAAAGCTGTCAAACGTGAACTTCGGGTTTAGGGCGCTGATGGGAGCTTCCCACTCGCCTCCTTCCGCGGGAACCAACAGTGGACTGGGGCCCTTGGCGGCGGGGGCTGGCTCCGATTCGTAGCTCACATGCCGCACCGTAAGGCCAAGCTCACGGATCGCGGTACGCACTGGCGTGCCGAATTCCGTTTCCAGCCAGGTGCGGGTTTCCCGATCGGGCGCCGAAACGAAGAGCGTATCGCCATCCATGCCGAGGAACGCCGTACCCCGAAGCCAGTTGTTGTAGTTTTCAGTGGTGATCTTGTTTTGCAAGTGCTGACGGATCTGATCCCAAACATTCATCGTTCTTACACACGCCGACCCATTGTTTTCCACAGTATTTCCACAGCAGTCTATGGGGACACCAAGTGGCGCGTTACGAAGGATCGATTCAAGCGCCGTCCTTAAAACCCGGTAGGCCGCCTGCCCTCCTTAGGTCAACTGAGAATGTAGTCTAGCACAAGGGTGCGAGTTTACCGCAAGAATATAACTGTAGCGTTTTGTTCATCTTATAGTAACATTTGACAGACCAAATGTTTCTGGTGGAAAATGGGTACCTGCCTAGCGCGGGAGTAACTCAGCTGGTAGAGTGCGACCTTGCCAAGGTCGATGTCGCCGGTTCGAATCCGGTCTCCCGCTCCAAATTTCCGTAACATCGCTCATCTGGCCCGTTATTCCCAACGAAATAAACGGTGTTGCGTCTAACTGGCCATTATGACGGTGATCCAAAACGCCCGTTACGCCGTGCGCGTGTTGGCCAGGAACCCGAGCTTCACGGCTGCGGCTGTGCTTTGTCTGGCGCTCGGCATTGGAGCCACCACAGCTATCTTCAGCGTGGTGAATGCGGTAGTTCTCCGGCCGCTGCCCTACGCGCATGTGAGCCGGTTAGTCCGCGTGTTCACGGAATTCCCCACTTTCCCCAATGGCGGTTTGCGCCACTTCTGGGTTTCCCCGCCCGAGTATCTCGACCTGAAGCGCGACGCGAAGTCGTATGAGCAGATGGAAGCCTGGGTGAATGGCGGAGTGAATCTGGCAGGCGTCGCCGAACCGGTCCGCGCGCAGGCTGGCTATGTGACAGGCGGCTTGCTCGAGTTGCTGGGCGTCCAGCCGATGATGGGCCGTCTGCTGACGCCTGCCGATGACGACCCTAAGGCGCCTTTGACCGCCGTGCTTTCCTATGGGCTCTGGCAGCGGGCCTTCGGAGGCGAAACCAGCATTCTGGGCCGCGATATTCGACTCAATGGCCGAGCCTGCACGGTGGTGGGAGTTATGCCGCGCACGTTCGCCTTCAATCCGGGCGAAGTGGATCCGCCGGAGCTTTGGGCCCCAGTCCAAATCGATCCACATGACCGGAACCGCGGCAGCCATTATCTCTCGGTGCTTGCGCGGCTCAAGGATGGCGTCGCCATGGCGCAGGCTCAAGCCGAAATGACGCGTTACGCCGCCCAAATGAGCGCAACCACGGCGCGCGCCAATCATCCGTTCGACCCCAAATTCCACCCCATCGTGTTGGCGGACTTCCAGGACGAAGTGGTCAAAGGCGTGCGGCCGGCGATGCTGGTGCTGCTGGGCGCGGTGGGGTTTGTGCTGCTGATCGCGTGCGTGAACGTGGCCAATCTGCTGCTGGCCCGCGCTGAGGCGCGCCGCCGTGAGATTGCGGTACGCGCGGCGGTGGGCGCGGGATTCGGTCAGCTTCTGCGGCAGTTCATTATCGAAGGCATTCTGCTTTCGGCTGCCGGAGCGGCGTTTGGCATGCTGCTGGCACTGGGGGGATTGCGCCTGTTGGTGGCGACCAACGCCGGCAGCATCCCGCGCGTGGCCGAGGTGAATATCGATTGGCAGGTGCTTGGGTTTACCCTGGCCGTCTCTCTTCTGACCGGCATAGCCTTCGGTTTGGCGCCCATCTTTCATCTCAAGGCGGGCAGCCTGGCGGACACGCTCAAGAATGCCGGGGGCCGAAACACCGCCGCGGGAGGGAGCGCTTTCCGGTCGGCGCTGGTGGCGAGCGAACTGGCGCTGGCGCTGGTCTTGTTGATTGGCGCGGGGCTGATGGTGAAGGCTTTCTGGAAGCTGCAGCAGGTGGACGCGGGAGTCAATCCCGAGCATGTCCTGACGATGCGCCTGGCTTTGCCGTCGTCGGCTTATCCCGATGTGGCAAAGATACGGAGCTTCTGGGGATCGCTGCTTGCGAGAATCGGCGGTCTGCCGGGCGTGGTGAAAGTATCGATGAGCAACGGCTTGCCGCCCAACCGGCCGATCCTCGCCAACGATACGGCCATCGAGGGCTTTGTGCCGGTTCCTAACGGGCCCATGCAGAATGTGGATTACTGGAATATCGTGAGCCCGTCGTATTTCGAAACGGTGAGCGCGCGATTGATGGAAGGCCGCTTCCTGAACGAGAACGACGGGGCGAACGCGCCGCAGGTTGTGGCGATCAACCAGACCATGGCGCGAGTTTTCTGGCCCGGCCAGAGCGCCATTGGCCATCGCCTGCGCACGGGCAACAACAAAGCGCCGTTCCGGACGATAGTGGGCGTGATCGGCGACATCAAGAACGCGGGGATCGACCACCCTACGGGCACGGAGCTTTTCGTCCCCTATTCGCAGTACGAGTTCACATTCAGCGCCGGCTATCTGGCAATCAAAACCCAGGGCGATCCGCTGGCCATGGTGCACGCGGTTCAATCACAGATTCATGCACTCGACGCATCGCTGCCGGTGTCGAGCATCCGGCTGTTGGATGATGTGTTGAACGCGGACCGGTCGCGGCCGCGCTTCCTCACAATGCTGCTCACGCTGTTCTCCGCGCTGTCTCTGGTTCTGGCTGCGCTGGGCATTTACGGCGTCATCTCGTATGCGGTGGCGCAGCGCACCAGCGAGATCGGCATCCGCATGGCGCTGGGCGCGCAGGCTGGCGACGTTCTGCGAATGATCGGCCGGACCGGTCTGCGGCTGGCGGTCGCCGGTACAGCGGGTGGAGCGATTGGCGCTTTCGCGCTGACGCGGTTTCTCTCAGGGCTGCTGTTTGGCGTAAGCTCGATGGACGTGGTCACATTTCTGAGCATGGCGGCGCTGCTGATCGCGGTGACGCTGCTGGCTTGCTATGTGCCGGCGCGGCGCGCGAGCAGGGTGGATCCGCTGATTGCGCTGCGGTATGAGTGAAGTGACAGAGGCCGATGGACAATCGGCCTGAAGCTACCCTAGTATCTACGGTAGATGGGCGCCAGAGATCTTACCGTCAAAGCCGACGCGGCTCAATCTGGAATCGGTCAGGTCCGGCGGGCGACAATAAAAGGACCGCTTCCGATAGAAAGCGTACCGACATACCAGGTGGTCCGGCATGTTATTCGCCCTCCGCGAGAAACGGGAGCTCCCCCTTTGCGAACGAAATTGGACCCTTTGAAGGCGACGCTTGGAAGCCGAGATTCCAAGCCGCAAGATAGACCCCCGCCACGACGGGACACCTATCGTCGCGACGGAAGTCCATCTAGCGGATCTCCAACCTTAGCCTTCCATCTCCTTACTTCGAGCGTGCCGTGGTGCGCCGGGCGATGCAAGCTTAGGCCCTCAGCATCCTAGCGGATAACTGAAACCATGTCAATAGGATACCGTGTGTCTAGATTAGCAGGGAAGCGATGTAAGACTCGTACAAGAACACCGCTTCGACGGGGCTCGGGACCACACCACGAGACGCCAGACAACCAGACGAAAGGAACAAGAAGGAACAAGAGCGTTAAGGAAGTCTTGGCAGACGGCAGCGAGCTCCTCACCATTTCGTGGTCCTGTGAATGATATTGGTCGCCGCTTTGCCTCGCACAGGAAGTTCGACCCACCCATCGTCCAACCCCGAACCAACGTATCACGAGAAGATGATATAGTTGAACGAAGAGGAGAACGCGATGAGCGCAAATAAGGGATCGAAGGATTTGCTCATGATAGGAATCGCGCTTGTAGCCCTGTGTCTGCTCGGAACGATCGGGAAATAGGCCAATCTTAGCAGCCGGGTCCATACAGCCCGTCTTCGACGGGAGGGGCCGATTCACAATCGGCCGCAGGTTACCAACCTGCCCCACAAATCATCGCGCACTACTAAGGTCCAAATGAAGTTGCAGCCTGTCAGTCGTAGTTAGTGTGGGACAAGTTTTATCCGGCTACGCGCTCAAGGCACTCGGCGCCGCAGATGGCTTCGAGGGCCGTCTTGAATTCCCGGTCGGGGCGCACCTTGGTGGATACATCCAGCAGCACCGAAAAGTCTCTGGGAGCTTCCAGGCGTAGGCGCACCTGAGTGTCGCCCGGCTTGCGGCGGAACAGCTCTTCCAGTGCTTGCGCTTTATCGGCGACGCCGTTGCGGCCCAGCCACACACGGATGGAAATCACGCTGGGCAAATCGATGCGCGCGTTGTCGAGCGGGATGATGTCCTGCACAGAAATCTTGGTGGAGGCGCTCTCTTCGGGCAGCGCCAGGCCGCGCACCAGCACGGCTTGATCCTCCATTACTTGCGGCGCCA
>JBEKNN010000237.1:0-14236 GCA_049522755.1 Bryobacteraceae bacterium
GCGCCGCCGCCGGACGATACGCCGCTCCAGGAGGCCGTGGGCGCACTCGAACGTGTGGGCATACCACGCATGGAGGCCATCAAGCAGGTGGCGCGGCGGCGCGGCTTGCCCAAGCGCGAAGTCTACAATCAGCTTCTCAATTCACCGAGACAGTGATACCGCTCTGACTCGCAACGCCGCCGATGGTCACGACGATCGGAACCGTGGGGCCGGGCGTGACCGTGGACGGAATCACCACGTCGACCTGCGTCAGCCCCTCAACCGTGCCCGGCGCCGCGCCGCTATAAACGATGTTCTGCGCCGGTACCTGAACTCCGCCCATGGTCACGGTGACGGGTTGCGTAACCGATGGGAAAGGCGGCGTGAGACCGGTGACCGCACCATCCACGCTGGGGGGGGTGGTGACGCCGGCGCCGGTGAGGTAAATGGCGATCACCGAGCCGGGCGCCGCCGGATTGAGTCTCACGTTTAGCGAATAGTCCTGGTTCAGGATGGCGCCGCCGCCCCCGCCCGAGCCATCCGCGGAAAAGATTCCGGGGGCCGTGGCCTGCACCGGAACCGTCACAGCGTTCGACGTCATTCCCTGATACGTGACTGTTACCTGAGTGGAAGTCTTGCCGGCCAATCCTACCGGCGCGATGGCGTTGATCTGGGACGACGAAGCATAAGTCAGCGGAACGGGATTTCCGTCGAACAAGACCTGCACGCCGCTCAAGCTATTCGTGATCGATTGGCCGCCATTGGCGAGTTGCAGGCCGACGCCGGACGTGGGTCCCATGTTAGCTCCGAAGAGAGACACAATTTCGCCGGGCGCCACCGCGGTTGTGACGTAGCTCGCGGCGCTTCCCACCGCAGTCAGTTGGATGGTGGGAACGGTTACGCCGCCTTGTTGAGTTACCGCAAAAAGCTGCGACCCCACGTGAATGTTGCCGGCGCGCATCGGTCCGGTATTGGCATCCACGGTATAGCCAATGCCACCGTTCCCGGTTCCGGTGGTGGACGTCGTGATTTGCAGCCAACCTACGTCGGTGTAGGACGTCCAGTTACAACCGACGCCGGTAACTACATTGAACCGGCCACTTACTCCAGCCGGCGGCGCGCTGAGAGTCGACGGTGAAAGCGTCAGGTTAGTGGGTGAACCGTTCTCGGTGAGGGTAAAGATCTGAGTTGGTTGCGAAGTGACACTGATTGTGCCGGAGAGTGAGTTCACGCAGCCGTTTGGATTGGCCGTATAAGATACATTTCCATTGCCGGTTCCGGTGGCGGTAGCTGGAACGGCGATCCAGGGCGTAGTGGTAGAGGCGGTCCAGCTACAGGCGGTTTGCACTCCGAACGAGCTCGTGCCGCCGCCGGGTCCGATGGTAGCGGCGGAAGGTTGCAGCGTCATGGTGCAGACTGCGGCTCCCTGCGTTACGGGGATGGTGATCCCTGGACCCGCAATGGTTATGTTTGCCTGCTGGCTGGTGGGCAGCGTGCTGGCCGCGGCGGTGTAATTGAGAACGCCGCCGCCAGTCACCTGGCCGCTAACCGCTGCCGGGGAGGACGACAAGGTGAGCCACGGAGAATCCGAAGAATATCCCCAGGCACAGCCGGTCTGTGTATTCACCGAGATTGCGCCCGAACCCCCATTGGCCGGGACCGTGGCCGCAGTAGGAGTAACTGTATAAGTGCATTGCGCCGCCAGAGGCGCGGCGGACGCAACCAACAACCGGACCAACAACCAGAACCACTTCATCAACAGTTATGGTAGCGCTTTGCGGCACGCTTTCAAGATTTCGACAGCGCCGGGCGTATCTCCGTGCACGCAGATAGTCTGCGCCACGCCTTCGCGCGCCAATCGGACGGCCTGTGCGGCGGCGGCCTGGGGATCGGTGATCAGGGCGTCGGGAAACTTACGCGAGCGCAGCGTGCCGTCGGGCTCGTAACGCCTGTCGGCGAATCCCTCCGCGGCCACCGTGAAGCCCATCTGACGCCACCAGTCGAGCATGGGAGAGCCGGCCAGGCCGAAGACCGTGGTCTTGGGATTCCATTGCGCGATTCCAGCGCCGATGGCGCGCGCCACGGCCTCATTGCGGACCGCGACGTTATACAGCGCGCCGTGCGCCTTCACGTGGACGATCTCCCCGCCCAGACGGCGCACCACGGCGTCCAGCCGCTCGATCTGCTCGCGCACGGTGGCGGCGATCTCCGCGTCGGACATCGGCATTTCGATGCGGCCGAAGTTGGCGCGGTCGGGATACCCGGGGTGGGCGCCAATGCGTACGCCGCGTTCGAGCGCCAGCCGCGCGGTGCGCTCCATGGTGGCTTCGTCACCGGCATGGCCGCCGCACGCAATGTTGGCGGACGTGATGGATTCCATCAGCGCCGCTTCGTGTTGGGCGTCTTCCAGCTCGCCCATGTCGCAGTTGAGATCGATTTTCATAGCGAATACAGCCACTGTTCCTGCTGCTGTAACAACTCTAACGCGCGTTCGATATCGACGCGCTCGAACCGCGCTTCATCGCGCGGGCGCAATTGCCCCAGGCGCCAGAAGTCGGCCGATATCACGTTGGCCGGCTTGGGATAGCCGCCCGTGGTCTGGTGCTCCACAAACAGCACGATGGGTTGGCCATCCGGCGGTACCTGGATCGCGCCCATCGCCACGCCTTCCGTCAGCATACCGCCCGCCGGGCTCGGTATCGCAGCGCCGCGCAGGCGGATCCCCATGCGGTTGCACTCTTCGGCCACGGTGTAGGCGCCTTGGTAAAGCTCGCCGCGGAACCAATCGGCTTGCGGGCCATCGGTCACGCGAATGATTTGACTGTGCGCCGATTGCGGTGGATTGTTGGCGGCCCGCCGCGGCTTTCGCACAGCGTTGGCGCCGACCCGCAGGAGGTCCCCTTTGCGCAGCGGACCGCCGCCCACGCCCGTCAGCAGATGCGCCGAAGCGCTGCCCAGCGTGCACGGAGCGTCGATTCCGCCGCGTACGCACAGATACGCGCGCGCGCCCGTCTTCGTTGGACCAAGCCGGAGTTTTTGGCCCGCTGTTACTGTTACGGGGGTCCATTGCGGAAGGTCCGCGCCGAAATCGGACCCGGTGAGCGCGATCACCGCGGCGCCTTCGAATTCAAACTCGCCGCCCACCAGCGTCATTTCGAGCGCCGCCGCATTTTCCGCGTTGCCCACCAGCAGATTCCCAGCGCGCAGGGCCAGCGGATCGGCCGCGCCCGAGGCGGAGATGCCGCGATGAGCGTGACCGTAGCGTCCGAGGTCCTGCACAGTGGTGAGGAAGCCCGGCGTCAGCAAACGAATAGCCGCGCTGTAGGGCGGACCCCCTGGTCCGCGCGGGTCCCCCTGGACCCGCTCTTCGTCCCACCCGCTCAGCCTCATACGAGAACACCGGCGGCGAGACCGCCGGCGCTACCTTCGGCGACAAAGCGCAACCGGTCGCCCATCCGCAGCAGAACAGGCTCCGCAGCGGCGGGATCGAAAAGCTTGACCGAAGTCCGCCCGATCAGCCGCCAGCCACCCGGCGAGACGATGGGATACACGCCGGTCTGATTGCCGCCGATACCGACGCTCCCCGCGGGCACATGCTTGCGCGGGGCGGAGATGCGCGGCGTGGTCAGCTCCTGCGGCAGTCCGCCAAGGTACGCGAATCCGGGCGCGAAGCCCAGGAAATAGACCAGGTAATCCGCTGACGAGTGCAGCTCGACCACGCGCTCAGGCGAAAGGCCGGTGTGCCTGGCGACATCGTCCAAGTCGGGCCCGAATTCGCCGCCGTAGCGCACCGGGATTTCGACCGCGCGGGGCGCTTCCGCGGCGCGAGGGTCCACCACCTCCGCCATCTTCTGGTGGATCAGGGCCTCGATGGCGGCGCTCTCAACCAGCCGCGGGTCAAACTCGATCAGAACCGATGCATACGCGGGATGCAGGTTGAGGATGCCGCGAAGACCCTCGAGACTACGCGTGAGATGGAAAACCTGGTGATGCGATTCGAGCGAAATTCCGGCGCCGAATGTGACAAGAAGCGAGCGGTCGCTCGCGGGGCGGATGGTCACTTCAAAGTGATAATATCATCGCCTGGTGGGACCGGCCTCCTGGCCGGTCGACACGCCGGAGGCGCGCTCCGAAGCCGGCCCCAGCAGCGCCGTCACCTTTGCCTTCAGCTCTTCCATGGTGAAGGGCTTGGCCAGCAGCACATGCCCTTTCTCCACCACGTACTTTTGCACCACGTGGGTATTGTCATAGCCGGAAATGTAGAGCACCTTCAAATCGGGTTGGATGGCCGACAGTTTATCGGCCAGCATGGGGCCGCTCATCCCGGGCGCCACGACGTCGGTGATCAGCAATTCGATGGGCGACTTATGGTTCTTGTAGACAGTGAGCGCGTGGTCGCCGCTATCGGCCGTCAATACGGAGTACCCGAACTGGGTAACCATAGCAGCGACCAACTTGCGGATCTCGGGCTCATCGTCCACCACGAGAACGGTCTTTCGAGCTTCGTCGGACATTGCATCCTGATTCTATCCGCGGAAATCGTCAGGGGCAATCGTGCGCCGCAACAGGCGGTGCTAGTACGCACGAAGTGGCGCGGGCCAAGGCCTGCGTTGCGGATGAGGTTTCAGCCAAATCGTGGCGCACGCACTTTGCGTGCTGCGTTCACACTCGTGTGAACGCGCTTTTTTGGTTTAGTCAGGGTCCAGCCAAGAAGGACCGAGCGCTCAGAGAGGCTCAGGAACAGCGCCTGGCCATGCGCCCGCGCCACGACGCCCTAATCCAACTTCGCAGGCCGCAGCTTCGGCGAGAGCAAATGCACAATCGCCAGCGCCACCAGGTACGCCGACCCCGAGAACAAAAACAGCGGCAAATAGGTATACCGCGCGATATAACCCGCCGACAGTTGCATGGCCACGCCGCCGATCGCGCCAGCCATGCCGCCGATGCCCACCACGCTGCCCACCGCCGACCGCGGGAACAGATCCGAAGGCAGCGTGAACGCATTCGCCGACCATCCCTGGTGCGCGGCCATGGCGAGACCCACCACCGCCACCAGCACCCAGAGATTGTGCGCGTACGGAGCATAGAGCACCGGAATCACCGCCAGCGCGCAGATCAACATGGTGGTCTTGCGCGCCATATTGATGCTCTTGCCGCGCTTGATCAGCGCCGAAGACAGCCAGCCGCCGCCCACGCTGCCAAAGCACGAAGCCGCGTAGACCGTGAGAATGGGCGCGCTGGTCTTGCCCAAGGTCAGATGGAATGTTTCGGCGACATAGCGCGGCAGCCAGAACAGATAGAACCACCAGACGGGATCGGTGAAGAACTTCGCCACGGCGAACGCCCACGTTTCCCTGAGAGGGAAAAGCTGCGCCCACGGAACGCTGGTAGTTCTTTCCGGCGGATCGCTTCGGATCAGCGCCAACTCGGAAGCCGATACCATGGGATGCTCCGCCGGCTTGCGGTAGAGCCACAGCCAGAAGATAAGCCACACGAACCCGGAGCAGCCGGTGGCCACGAAGGCGCCGCGCCATCCAAAGGCGTAATACAGGAACGGCACAACCACCGGCACAACCATGGCGCCAAGGTTCGAGCCGGAATTGAATAGCCCGGTGGCGTAGGCGCGCTCCCTGGCGGGAAACCACTCCGCTACCGTCTTGATGCAGGCGGGAAAATTCGCCGCTTCGCCCAGGCCCAGAAAGAACATGGCGACGCCGAAAGTCAGCGGCGAGACGGCCATGCCGGGAGTCATGGCGGCAATACTCCATAGAACGATCGCGTATGCGAACGCCTTCCGGGTGCCCAGGCGATCGGTGAGACGGCCGGCGCACAGCAGCCCGATGGCGTACGCAGCCTGAAAGGCGGCCGTCATATAGCCGTACTGCCGGCTGTCCCACCCGATGATTCCCTCGAGGGTCTTTTCGAGGAACGCCAGCACGCCGCGATCGACGTATGCGATCAAGGTGGCAAAGAACAACAGCCCGCAGATTACCCAGCGGAAGCGCGACGTGGCGGGCCTAACGACGGCGGAAGTCATCCACAGCGATTATATACGCCTATTCCGTAATCGGCCGGTATGCTTGCAAGCTGGGCCTTCGACGCGGAGGCGCTGAGATACGGAGGCACGCAGAGAGAACTTTAAGAAGAGTGAGTGCTTTCATCTCTGCGCTTATCTCTGCGTCTCAGCGTCTCTGCGTCGAAGACCACACCCTCATTCGTTTCCCTGATGGCCGATTCAAATGTTTGGCTGGACGGACGGCGGGATCGGTATCAGACTATACATAGTCGATGAGTACGCTTTCCACTTGGCGCGGCTATGCGCCGGGCCTGATCGCCGTTACGCTGCTGGCCTGGGCGTCGATTGAGCTGCACACGCTGCCGCAGCTCGCGGCGGTGAGCGCACTGATGCTCGCCATTGTTCTGGGGATGCTGGTCCGCAATACAGTAGGTCTTCCGGCAGCCTGCGCGCCGGGCGTCCGCTTCAGCTTGCGGCGAATTCTGCGCTTCGCCATCGTGCTGCTGGGCTTTCAGTTGAGCGCGCGGCAAATCGCCGAAGTGGGCGGCATGGGACTCTTCGTCGTAGCGGTCACTTTGGCGGCGGCGTTCTGCTTCACCACATGGCTCGGCCGGCGTCTGGGCGTGGACCGCAAACTCGCGGAGCTGATCGCGGCCGGCACTTCGATCTGCGGCGCATCCGCCATCGTGGCTACCAACGCAGTGACCGAGGGCACCGATGAAGACGTGGCTTACGCCATCGCGGTGGTGACGCTATTCGGATGCGCGTCCATGCTGCTCTATCCCTTTGGCGACGCCTTGATGCACATGCCAGCGCATGCGTATGGTTTGTGGGCCGGCTCGTCGATACATGAGACTGCGCAGGTTTTGGCGGCTTCGTTCCAGGGCGGCGCAGTGAGCGGACGAATCGGCGCCGTCACCAAGCTTTCCCGTGTGATGCTGCTGGCGCCGGTGGTGCTGGGGTTGGGTTGGGCGGCGCGGCGGCGCGATGACGCGGCGTGTTTGATCCGCGGCGAGGCCGCTCCTGGCGCCAAGAAGCGGGCCGTTCCGGTTCCTTTGTTTCTCCTGGGATTCATTGCCGCCATCGGAATTAACAGCACGGCGATTCTGCCCGCATCGGCGACGCAGTTCATCGTCAAGGCGGATCAGTTCCTGCTGGCGCTATCGCTGGGCGCGATGGGTCTCGAAACCAGCTTCCGCAAAGTGCGCGAAGCCGGGCTGCGGCCGATGCTGCTCGGTTCCGGCGCGTGGCTCTTCATTTCCGCCTTCAGTTTCGCCCTTATCCGTTGCCTCGCCTGGTAGCGTAAGCTGGCTGTCAGTGGAATCGTTCCGCCTGAAAGTCTTCCGCGTCGCCGCCGAAGAGCTGAGCTTCACGCACGCCGCCGAAAAACTATTCCTCACCCAACCCGCGGTGACCATGCAGATCAAGAACCTCGAGGACGAGCTCCAGCTGCGCTTATTCGACCGCACCGGCCAGCGCATCGCACTCACTCCCGCCGGGCGCGTTCTGCAGGAATATGCCACGCGCATCGCCGGTCTCTGCCGCGAGGCTGAGACAGCATTGGCAGGGCTGCGGGGCGAATCGATTGGACGCCTCGAACTGGCGGCGTCGACCACCATCGCGCAGTATCTGCTTCCGGGACTGGCGGGCGAGTTTCTCCGCGAGAATCCCGGAGTGGAGCTGCACATTGTCAGTGCGAACACTGCCGACGTAGTCGCGTCGCTGGCGGCCGGCCGCGTGAGGCTGGGGTTGATCGAAGGGCCGGCCGGTCGCAGCGACGTGAAGACCGAATCGTTCCTTGAAGACACGCTGCTGCTGATTGCGCCGCCGAGCCATGAGTGGGGCGAAGCCGGCCCGGTGGATGTGGCCAAGCTCGCCGGCGCTCCGCTGATTCTGCGCGAGCGCGGCTCCGGCACGCGCGACGTGGTGGAGCGGGCTTTGCGCAAAGCCGGCCTCGAATTGAAGAAACTGCATGTGGTGATGGAGCTCGATTCCACCGAAGCCGTGAAATCGGCCGTGCGGGCGGGTCTGGGCGTCGGATTCGTCTCGGAGTGGGCGCTCTCGCGCGAGATCGCGCTGGGGCTGCTGAAGACTGTGCCGGTGCGGAAGCTGGATATCCGCCGCGAGTTTCTGTTCGTCTATCCGCGCGGACCGGAGCTGACTGGAATCGAAGGGAAGTTTGCACGGTTCGCTAAGACGAAGCGGGGAGAGTTGAGGAGTTAGCGGCTTCTCATACATTTCGCGTAATAGAGTGGACACCCCCCAAAAAACAAAAGGCGACCGTTCCGCGTCTGCGCGCGGATTCAGCCGCCAAATTGCAATACCGGCGCAATGGCCGGTTGATTCCTACTAGGTGGTCGCGCGCTTCGCGGTCACCGTCACAGGCGTGGGCTCGGCGCCGCCGCGGCCCGGGCGCGTGAAATCGATCTTCAAGGTGTCGCCGGAATCGTTCACGATGCCCTTGTACGGGGTCACAACGTCGTTGCCGCCCATACTGCGCTTCACGTTAAACGAAATCGAGTTGCCATCCACATGGCCGTCGGAAATTTCCACGGGTCCGCCGCGGCCGCCGTCCAGTGTTCCGGTGAGTTTGCTTCCATCAACCTTCAAATTCAGAGTCGTGGTGGTCGCACCGTTTCGACCCTGTTGTTCCCAGGTCCATTTGCCACTGACATCGGCCGCCATAACGGCAAAGGTCAGGACGCACAAAATCGCAATTACAAAAAGCAGCTTTTTGGTCATAGTGTTGGTTTAGGCGTAACCTCCACAACGGATGTTACCACCATCGGGGTAGAATAGACTTTGCCAAAAATCCGCGTCTCCGTCATTATCCCTACACTTTCAGCGGATTTGAGACTCTCGGAATGTCTGCAATCGCTCAGTTCGCAATCCCGGAGCGACTTCGAAGTGATCGTCATAGACAATAGCGGCCAGGGTCTGGTCCGCCGGAATGGGCTGGCAGCGAATGCGCAGGTGATCGAAAACACCCATAACGCCGGCTTTGGCGAGGCCGTGAACCAGGGTCTGCGCGCCTCCACCGCCCCTTACCTGGCGACCCTCAATGACGACGCCGTTCCGCGCCCGGACTGGCTGGATGCCCTGCTGGAGGCGATCGAGCGGCGGCCGGACGTGGGCATGTGCGCTTCCCAAGTGCTGCTGTTCGGCGAAGACCGGCTCGATTCCGCCGGCATGCTGATCGCCCGCGACGCCAGCAGCAAACAGCGCGGGCATGGCCGGCAGCCGGAGGATTTTCCCGTCGCCGAAGAGACGCTTTTTCCCAGCGGATCGGCCGCGCTCTACCGCCGCGCCCTGCTCGAAGAGACCGGCGGATTCGACCCCGGCTTTTTCCTTTATTGCGAGGATACCGACCTCGGTTTGCGCGCCCGCTGGGCCGGGTGGAAGTGCCTGTACGTTCCGGACGCCGTGGTGGAGCATCACTATTCCCACTCCGCCGGCCGCGCTTCGCCCGTGAAGGCTTACTACGTGGAACGTAACCGCCTGTTCGTGCTGGCGAAGAATTTTCCCGCCGGAATGCTGCTCGCGGCGCCGTTCGCCGCGCTGGCGCGCTACGCCTGGCACGCCTGGTATCTGCTGCAGGGCCGTGGCAGCGCCGCCCGCTTCCGCGCAGAAGGCAATGCCGGCCCAAAGATGGTCTGGTACGTTGTGCGCGCCCATGCCGCGCTGTTGGGGGCCTTGCCGCGGCTCTGGCGGCAGCGGCGGCAGATTCGCGCCAGCGCCAGGATCACCCCAACGGTGTTCCGCCGGCTCATGCGCAGCCATTCCATCAGCGCCAGAAGGGTCGCCGCGCTGTGAAGCGTCCTTCGGGCCCCGGTTCGCTGCTGGTGATTATTCCGGCATTCAATGAGGAAGGCGCCATCGCGGGCGTGGTGCGTTCCGTGCTGCGTAACGTACCCGATACGCCGGTGCTGGTGATCGACGACTGTTCGGTAGACGGTACCTTAGCGGCGGCGCGCGCGGCCGGCGCCGAGTTGCTCTGCCTGCCGCATCATCTGGGGCTGGGCGGGGCCGTCCAGGCCGGTTACAAGCTGGCATTCGAGCTGGGTTTCGACTATGTGATCCGCGTGGATGGCGACGGCCAGCACAACCCTGCCGATATCCCGCGGATCTTTGAAGCCCTCAAAACCTCGGGATGCGAAATGATCATCGGGTCGCGCTTTGTGGAAGGCGCCGGCATGTCGTCCAGCTTCGCCCGCACGCTGGGCATCCGGTTCTTTCGCGCCGTGCTTCGCCCCATCCTCGGGAAGCAGGTTCACGACCCCACTTCGGGCTTCGTGGGCGTCAACCGGCGCGCGTTGGAGGTTTTCACCCATAGCTTTCCGCTGGAGTATCCGGAGATTGAAGCGCTGGTGGTCTTGCAGCGCAGGCGATTCCGCTTTCAGGAGGTGCCTTGCAAAATGTATAGGCGCGTGGCGGGGCGTTCTTCCATCACCAGGATAAAATCGTTCTACTATATAGCCCATGTGCTTCTGGGCGTGTTCATGAACGTGTTGAAATACGAACGCCGGTTGCGCCGCGGCCCGAATACCGGCGCTGGAGGGTAAAATGCACCAACGCATTGTAGGGCGGACCCCCTGGTCCGCGCGGGTCCCCCTGGACCCGCTCTTCGCCCAGCCAAATCAGCCCCATACAATCCCTGAAAGGCTGGCCAGGGAGGAGGCGGAAGCGCCCGCCCACCCTTGGAGCGTAAAATGGATCGTCTCTTAAACGTCACCACTTCCGTCAGCATCGTCCTTCTGCTGTTGGTGCTGTTTTCCATCCGCCGCGCGCACATCCGCGTCGAGTATTCCATGAGCTGGCTGTTCGCGGCAGTTGGTTTGCTCGCGCTCTCGCGCTGCCGGCCGGCGCTCAATTTCATCTCGAATCATCTCGGCCTGGGCGCCGATTCCCCGCTGGCGCTGTTCTTGATCGGCGGCTCGGTATTTCTGATCATGTTCTTCCGCTACTCCATCATCGTGTCTCACTTGCGCGACGATAATATCGCCCTGGCCCAGCGCGTGGCCATTCTCGAATTTCACATTCGGAATTCAGGCAACCAACATGGCTAAGAAGCACGCATCCGCGCGCGCCGCGCAACCGCCCTCGTCCAAACCGGTTGCTCCGCCCTCGCGATGGCCGGTCTTCGCCGCGCTTGCGGCAGCGCTCGTGGTGGTGTTGTGGGCCTACGGTCCGGCTCTTCACGGTCCATTTCTATTCGACGATCAAACCTTACCCTTCGCCCTGCCCGGCTTCGCCGATCCGCTGATCGATTGGCTCCGCGGCGACCGCCCCGTGCTCATGTTCACCTATTGGTTGAACGCGCAGATGTCGGGGAGCGACCCGTATTCCTACCACGTCTTTAACGTCGCCATTCACTGCGTAACCAGCGCCCTGGTTTTCTTGATTGTGCGCCGGTTCCTCGAATGGTCCGGCGCCTTAGCGCCACAGCGCGACCTGCTCGCAGCCTTCTCCGGGCTGCTTTTCCTGCTGCATCCCACGCAATCGGAGGCTGTGGCTTATCTCGCGGGCCGCTCGGAAGCCTTGAGCGTGATGCTGGCATTCGCTGCATTGGCCGTCTTCATTTACCGCCGCCAGACGCGCGTGGACTGGCGGACTGCGCTCGCCGTGCTGGTTCTTTTCGCGGCCTCGCTGCTCACCAAGCAGCAAACCATCGCGCTTCCGGCGCTGCTGCTGCTTACCGATTTCTGGTGGAACCCCGGCTTCTCATTCCAGGGAATCCGCGCGAACTGGAAGCTGTACGCACCGCTCTTGCTTGGCGCAGCGGCGGGCGTCGCGTTCTTCTGGCGCCTGATCACCACCGCAACCACCGCCGGCTTCGGGCTCAAGGACCTTACCTGGTATCAATACTTTTTCACGGAGTGCCGCGCCCTTTTCGTCTACATCCGCGAATTCGTTTTCCCATACGGCCTCAACGCGGATTGGGATTTTCCCATCTCCAAAACCATCCTCGATCGCGGCGCGGTATTCGGGCTGATCGCGCTGCTGGCGCTGGCCGCCGCCGCCTGGCATTACCGGCGGCGCTACCCGCTGGCGGCGTTCGGTTTCTTTGCCTTTCTGATAATGATGGCGCCCACCTCTTCGATTCTGCCCATCCGCGACCCCGTCGCGGAACGCCGCCTCTATTTCGGCATTCTGGGCCTGATTCTGGTAGCGGCCGGCCTGCTGAGCCGCGTCAAATTACCGCGCGCGACGCTAGCCGGCGCCTGCGGAGCCGTGTTGCTGATTTTCGCCGTGGCCACGCATGCAAGGGCCGAGGCCTGGTCGAATGCCGTCTCGCTTTGGCAGGACACCACGGAAAAATCGCCGGAAAAAGCCCGCGATCACTTCCAGCTCGCCAGCGCTTATGCCGACGCCGGCCAATGCGGGCAGGCCGCCGCCGAATACGAGAAGACCTCGCACTTTCCGCCGGCCGACTACCGGCTCACCGATCTGCTGGTGGATTGGGGCCTGGCTCTCGAGTGCGCCGGCCAGCCGCAGCGAGCCCTCGACAAACTTCGCACAGCGGCGTCGATTGAGCCGACGGCGCACGTTTACACGCAAATCGCCAAGGTATATGGCGACCACTCGCAATGGAGCGAAGCCTTGGACGCGCTTGCCGAGGCGCAAAAGATCGACGCGAACTATCCCTCTATCTACGCTTACAAGGGCATCATCGACTACCAGACCAACCGCTTCGCCGAGGCGATCGCGGAATACCGTCACGCGCTGGCGCTTGACCCCACGCTCGAACCAGCCAGGCAGGGCCTGGCCGCAGCGCAGCGGCGTCTCGCGGCCGGACGCTAAATGTCTTGTGGGGCAGCCAATCCTGGCTGCAGCCGGCTTTCAGCCGGCTCTCTTCGCACGCAAACGCGCAGGCTCATGTCGCCAGAGACGTTCCGGCGAGGAACGCCATGCCGCTCATGCGGGCGCGTCGACATAGTAGCCGATCTCGCAAATTCGGCAGCGCCTTCAGCCCGCGGCAGAGCGTGCCGTCAGCTAAGTGAGCCGGCTGAAAGCCGGCTGCAGCCACGATTGGCAGCCCCCCTTCGGAGGCTTGGAAAGTATCCCGCCAAGCCCAATACTGTTCAGACAAATCGTGGCGCACGCACCCATGCGCGCAGCGTTCACACTCGCGTGAACGCGCTTCGAATCGGAGGCGTTACGTGAACAGTGCTGCGGCTAAGCCTCCCGCCCACCCCCACAAAATCGGCGTCAATGCACTTTACCTGATCCCCAGCGGCGTCGGCGGCACCGAGATCTACCTGCGCGCCCTTCTGCCTGCCTTAGCGGAAATCGACAGCGTAAACCAATACTTCATTTTCACCAACCGGGAAACCGGCGCCGATCTGGTCCCCGCGGCGCCCAATTTCATTCACGCGCCGCAACCCGTTCGCGCCACCTCGCGGCCGGCGCGCCTGCTCTGGGAGCAGACGGCTTTGCCTCTCGCCGCCGCGCGACTCCACCTGGATGCCATGCTGAATCCGGGCTTCACGGCGCCGCTCTTTTGCCCGTGTCCGCAGGTGACTGTATTTCACGACTTGCAGCATAAGCGCCATCCCGAATACTTCCGTTGGTTCGACCGGCCGTTCTGGCGATTCTTCCTCTACTGGTCGGCGCGCCGCTCGCAAGCTCTGATTGCGATTTCCAGCGCCACGGCCGCCGATTTGCTCCGCTTCTATCCGCGCACACCCGCATCGAAAATCCACATAGTGCCGCACGGCGTCGATCCCGTCTTCGCGGGAATTCGCGCGCGCCGGCATCCCGAGCCTTTCCTGCTCGCCGTTTCGACGCTTCACCCGCACAAGAACCTCGACCGGCTGTTGCGCGCGTTTGCGCTTTTCCGGCGCCGGCGCCCGGATATGCGATTGGTGGTTTGCGGCATGCATGGATTCGTTACCAGTCCGCTGCACCAGCTGCGGCGATCTCTCGGTCTCGAAGAGGCCGTCGAATTCCCCGGCTGGATTCCGCGCGCCCAACTCTACGATCTCTACGCCCGCGCCTGGGCTTTCATCTATCCTTCGCGCTTCGAAGGCTTTGGCCTGCCGATTCTGGAAGCGCTGTCTGCCGGGATACCGATGGCGTGCTCCGACGCGGAACCCATGTCCGGCGTAGCGGGCGATGCAGCCGTGAAGTTCGACCCCGAAGACGTGGACGCCATCGCCGCGGCGATGCTCCGGATTACGGAGGATGAAGCCCTGCGGGCGCGTCTGGCTGAAGCCGGTCCCCGCCAGGCGGCAAAGTATT
>JBEKNN010000238.1:0-14226 GCA_049522755.1 Bryobacteraceae bacterium
GCCAAAGCGCTGGCTGTGCAGGCTATGCGTGCGGCGTTCCGGACATCCGCGAGCCATGGCGTGGGCTGGACCATCGCTCCAGGGTAACCCCAAAGCCCCAAAGACTGATCGAGATTACCGAGCCCGTCCGCAACCGGCAGCTTTACTACAGGCCGGATGGATCCATCACCAACTGGTGACGCACTTACCAGCGCAGCACCAGCTTGCCGATATGCGCGCCGCTTTCCATGAGCGCATGCGCCTTGGCGGCCTCCGCCGCCGGGAACACTTCGTGGATCACCGGCCGCACCTTGCCCGCCTCGATCAACGGCCACACCACCTCATGCAGCCGTCGCGCAATGGCCGCCTTGAACGCCACCGGACGCGGGCGCAGCGTGGAACCGGTCACTGTCAGCCGGCGGCGCAGCACTTTACCAAAATCGATTGTGGCGCCAGATCCGCCCAGCGTGGCGATCAAGACAAGTCGGCCGCCCTCTGCCAGCGCGTCTAACTCGCGCGCCACATAGTCGCCGGCCACCATGTCGAGAATCACGTCCACGCCGCGCCCGGCGGTAAAAGACCTCACGCGTTCCACGAAGTCCTCAGTCTTATAGTTGATGGCGCGCGCGCCCAGCGCTTCGCAGGCGCGGCATTTCTGGTCGCTGCCTGCGGTGGCGAAAACCTCATGCCCGAGCGCGTGCGCCATCTGTATGGCGGCGACGCCAATGCCGCTGGAGCCGCCTTGCACCAACAGGTTTTCGTGCGCGGCGCCTTCGCCACGGCCCAATTGGCCGCGGTCGAAGACGTTGCTCCACACAGTGAAGAAGGTCTCCGGGAGCGCCGCGGCCTCGATCACGCTCACACCCTTTGGTACCGGCAAACACTGCCCCAGAGGCGCGGCCGCGTACTCCGCGTAACCGCCGCCGGCCAACAGCGCGCAAACCTGGTCGCCCGTTTTCAGCCTGAAAGAGTTGTCGCCTGAGAAGTCCCCCTCCACGATCGTGCCCGCTACCTCGAGACCCGGCAGATCGGATGCGCCATGCGGCGGCGGATAGCGCCCCATTCGCTGAAACACGTCCGGCCGGTTTACTCCCGACGCCGCCACTTTAATCAGGATCTCGCCAAGGCCGGGACGCGGAATCGGCCGCTCCGTCAGTTGCAGTACTTCCGGGCCGCCGGGGCGTGTGATTTCAACCGCTCGCATGTTAGACATGGTTCACGCTTTGATGATGCCACGGGGAAGCACGACTCTTTCGCGGCGCTCTATCCCTTCGATAAGCTAAACTGACGGCGGGAGCCGATCTTCCAGCCGACGCACCACAGCGCCATGTCCGATCCCAACATTGCCCCGTCGCTTCACCCAGCCAGCAAGCGATTGCTGCCATGGCTCGTCGCAGTCGCGTTCTTCATGGAATCGCTGGATACGACCATTCTCAACACCGCCGTCCCCTCTATCGCGGCTGCTCTTAAGGTGGCTCCGCTGAGCATGAAATCGGTCCTGGCAAGCTACACATTGAGTCTCGCCGTGTTCATCCCCATCAGCGGGTGGATGGCCGATCGATTCGGCACGCGGCGCGTATTCGCGTCCGCCATCGGCCTCTTCACGCTGGGGTCGTTCCTCTGCGGCATATCGAGCAACATCCATATTCTTGTCGCGTGCCGCATCCTGCAGGGCTGCGGCGGAGCCATGATGGTCCCCGTCGGCCGTCTGACGCTGGTGCGGACGTTTGCGAAATCCGAGCTGGTCCGCGCCATGAGTTTCGTCGCCATCCCCGGCCTGATTGGCCCCATGCTCGGCCCCATCGCCGGTGGATTGATCGTGGCATACTTTCAGTGGCGTGTGATCTTCTTCGTGAACATCCCCATCGGCCTGATTGGCCTTTGCATGGTCTATCTCCATCTGCCGGATTATCGGGCGGAGCATTCGAATCCGCTCGATGTGGCCGGACTTCTTCTGTTCGGCTCCGGCATCGGACTGCTCTCCTACGTGTTGGAAGTGTTCGGCGAACACACCTTGAACGGGAGCGAGATTCTGGCGATGCTGGCAGTGTCCGCCCTACTGCTGGCAGCCTATGGATTTCGCGCGGCCAGGACCAGGTTTCCGTTGCTGCGTCTGAGCCTGTTTCGCATCCGTACGTTCCGCTCGGCGGTGAGCGGCAGCTTTTTCACGCGGCTGGGCATCGGCGGCATTCCGTTCCTTTTCCCGCTGCTCTATCAGGTCGGGCTTGGCTTCACTCCCATTCAATCCGGCTTGCTGATGATGCCGCAGGCCATCGCCGCCATGAGTCTCAAGACGTCAATGCCCGGAATTCTGGCGCGTGTTGGCTATCGCGGCGTGCTGGTTTCGAACACCATAATCCTCGGCCTGCTTATTCTGCTCTTCGCGACCATCGGCGCGGGCACGCCGGTGTGGCTCATCGTCATCCAGGTGTTCTGCTTCGGCTTCTTCACCTCGCTGCAATATACCAGCATGAACACGCTGGTCTATGCGGACGTCACTGAGGAACAGACCAGCAGCGCCTCCACCATCGCCAGCACCATGCAGCAGATGTCGATCAGTTTCGGCGTGGCGTCGGCGTCGCTGACCACGGCTTTCTTCATTCCCGACCGCTTCCATTCCAGCGCGCCTCAGATGATTCTGGGCATCCACCGCGCGTTCCTGGTTCTGGGCGCACTGACCGTCCTTTCGACCATCATTTTCCGCGAGTTGAAAAGCGGCGACGGCGACAGTGTCAGTCAGCACAAGATCTTTCAGCACTCCGGGTGACAAGGATCGCCAGCTGGTGCAACGTGGGACAGACGCTTTCGTCTGTCAACCGTACCGCAGGTTTCGGCGCCACAATAGGACATGGCCAGCATCACGGAACTCGATGTCAATGGAACCCGCCGGCGCATCGACGCCGATGGCGACCGTTCGCTGCTCAGCGTCCTGCGTGACGACCTCGATCTCACCGGAACCAAGTTCGGCTGCGGCGAAGGGCAATGCGCCGCCTGCACCGTCCTGGTGGACGGGCAACCTATGAAATCGTGCATCACCAAAGTTGCGAGCGTTGCCGCCAGGCGCATCGTCACCATCGAAGGCCTTGCGCCCAAGGGCAAGCTGCATCCGGTGCAGGAGGCGTTTCTCGAAGCCGACGCGCTCCAGTGCGGGTGGTGTACTCCGGGAATGATCATGGGCGCAGTGGGCCTGCTGAAGCGCTTCCCCAACGCCAGCGAGGCCGACATCGTCAAGGGCATGGACGGCCATATCTGCCGGTGCGGGACCTATCCGCGCGTGGTCGCCGCCATCCGCGCGGCGGCGCGCAAAGGAGTGCACGCATGAGTCCACGTGTATCCCAGCATGTATCCCAGCATTTATCGCGGCGCGACTTCTTTGCGGTACTGGGCGGCGGCATCGTAGTGTTGATGATCGCCGATGATGCCGACGCGCAGGAATCCGGCGGCGGGCGCGGCCGCGGCATGCGCGAGCAACTGCCCGAGCAGGTGAGCGCGTGGCTGCACATCGGCGAAAACGGCGCCGTGACCGTCTTCACCGGCAAGGTGGAAGTGGGCCAAAACGCGCGCACCTCGCTGACCCAGGCGGTGGCGGAAGAACTGCGCGCGCCCGCCGATTCCATCCACATGGTGATGGGCGATACCGACCTTACGCCGTACGACATGGGCACATTCGGCAGCCGCACTACGCCTACAATGTGGCCGCAGATTCGCAAGGCCGCCGCGGCCGCGCGCGAAATGCTCATTGATCTCGCGGCGCAGAAGTGGAGCGTGGACCGCACTGCAATCTCTGTCACGAACGGCCGCGTCTCCGCCGCCGCGCGCTCGGCCAACTTCGGAGAATTGACAAACGGGCAGAAGCTGACTAAGTCGATTCCCGCGAGCGTCACACTGGAGCCAGCTACCGAATGGCGAGTGGCTGGAACGTCCCTGGCCAAGGTAAATGGGCCCCAGATCGTCACCGGCGCGCACAAGTATTCGTTCGACGTGAAGCGCCCCGGCATGCTCTATGGCAAGGTGCTGCGGCCGGAATCGTTCGACGCGCAACTGGCCTCGCTCGATAGCTCGGCCGCCGAAGCCATGCCGGGCGTCAAGGTGGTTCGTGAAGGCAACTTTGTGGGAGTGACCGCGCCCGATATGGCGACCGCCGAAAAGGCGCTGGCCGCCTTAAAGGCGCAGTGGAAACCCGCTGCGGCGCCAACCAACAGCCGCGACGTATTCGCCTTCTTCAAGAGTCACGCGCAAAATGCGCCCAACGGCGGCGCCGCGCTAACCAAATACTCGGTGGCCTATATCGCGCACGTGCCGCTGGAGCCGCGCGCGGCCGTAGCCGAGTGGGGAAGCGACGGAAAACTTACCGTGTGGACCGGCACGCAGCGTCCGTTCGGCGTGCGTACCGAGCTGGCCGCCAAATTCGGCCTGGCCGACGACCGGGTACACGTCCTGATGCCCGATACCGGCTCCGGTTACGGCGGCAAGCACGAAGGCGACGCCGCCATCGAAGCGGCCGTTCTCGCCAAGGCGGCCGGCAAACCGGTGAAGCGCAACTGGACCCGCGAAGAAGAGATGACCTGGGCGTATTTCCGCCCTGCCGGTTTGATCGAAGTAACTGGCAAAGTAAGTGCGGATGGCACGCTGACTAACTGGGAGTTTCACAACTATAACTCCGGTTCTTCCGGCTTGAACTCGCCTTATGAAGTGGCATCGAAGCGCGAGCAGTTTCATCAAACCCCCATGCCGCTGCGGCAGGGGAGTTATCGCGGCCTGGCCGCCACTGCGAATCACTTCGTACGCGAATGCTACATGGATGAGCTGGCGCATTCCATCAAGATGGACCCGCTGGAATTCCGTCTCAAGAACGCCAAGGACGAGCGCCTGCGCAACGCGATCGCCGCCGCGGCCGATAAGTTCGGTTGGAAGGCGCGCAAGAAGGCTGCCGGCCGCGGTTTCGGCATCGCTGCCGGATTCGAAAAGGGCGGCTATGTAGCCACCTGCGCCGAGGTGGCGATATCGCCGAAGGGCGAAGTGCGGGTGGTGCGCATCGTAGAAGCCTTTGAATGCGGCGCCATCGTCAACCCCGAGCACTTGCGCAACCAGGTGGATGGCGCCGTGGCCATGGGCATCGGCGGCGCGCTGTTCGAGCACATCGATTTCGAGGACGGCAGGATACTCACAGACCGCCTCTCGAAGTATCGCGTTCCGCGCTTCTCGGACATGCCGGTGATTGAGAGCGTGCTGCTGGACCGCAAAGATCTGCCTTCGGCGGGCGCCGGCGAAACCCCTATAGTAGGGGTGGCTCCCGCCATCGGCAACGCCATTTTCGACGCCACCGGCAAGCGTCTGCGATCGCTGCCGATGGTTCCGAAAGGCATGCCAACCGGCGATGCGGCGGCATTGTAGGGCGGAACCTCCGTCACTGCCGCTCACTGCCCAGGGAACCCCGAATGGATGCGCGGACCGGCAGCCTGCCGCGCCAGGATCTGCGCCTCCAGCGTCAGCATCTGCTGCCACCGGGCATCCACCGCTGTCTTGCCGGCGATCTTGACGGCGAGCTTCAGGAAGACTCGGTAATGCCCGAACTCGGAAGAGTAAAGCGCCTGGTAGAAACTCGCCAGTTCCTCGTCGCTGGTTTCTCCATCGGCGGCTGCTGCGGCCAGCACCGCGAAACGCTCGCAGGAACGAGCCTCGATCAGGGCTGAAACCAGAAGGCGGTCCAAAACTTCCGTCGGCTCTCCTTTCCGCACCAGTTCCCGAAGCGAGTTTGCGTAGGAGTTTTTATGGACCCTGTCCAGCCGCCCGCCGCGGCGAAGCAGGATGCGCATGACCTGCGACAGATGGGCCGCTTCATCCCGGGCGACGCTGGTCATCGTCTCAACCCATCCCTCGGTCCAGTCATTCGGCCAGCGCGTCAGCAGTTCCAGCGCGTTCGTGGCTGCCTTCTTTTCGAGAAAGGCGTGATCCATCAGCAAACTGATCGGGTGGGCCAGCACCGCGCGTCCCCACTCGATCGGGGTATGCGAGTGCAGCGGCAGCGCCTCGAGCTTCGCCCGTTGAACCGGATTCACAGTTTCAAAGTAGCGCAACTGCGGCCGCCATTTGCCATCGGCATTACGGCTTGGGATGGAACGGAGTTGGGCTGCCGGCGCTGGCGGGCTCGGGGCTTTCAAGGTCGAGATTCACCACCACCGGATCCTGCCCGCTGCGGACCACGACGGCTTCGCACGGCTCGTCCGGGAGAGCGTTGATCTCCTGATGCGGCACGTAAGGTGGAACGTAGATGAAGTCGCCCGGTCCGGCCTCGCCGCTGAATTCCAGCCGGTCTCCCCACCGCATGCGGGCCCTGCCGCGAACAATGTAGAGCACGGTTTCCAGTTCGCCGTGGTGATGCGGCCCAGTCTTGGCGTTGGGCTGCACCACCACCGTGCCGGCCCATAGCTTGGCCGCGCCGGTTCGGGCATGCGTGATGGCGGCCGCGCGAGTCATGCCGGGAGTCTGCGGCGTGTTGGGGTCCAGCTCGCCGGCGGGAACGATTTTGACGCCGTTGTGTTGCCAGTCCATTACCTATACGATAGCCGGTATTGGAAGACGCCGCTCAACGCCGCGACTGTTCACTTGTAGATAGACGTTCGCGTAATTGAGTGACAGGCTGCTGTCACCCAATTACGCAAAACTGAATTGTTGCGGTCCTGACTTTACCTGAGGCGACCGAACTCCCGGCGCGGTTCGAAGTCGAGTAACTGCGAATACACGAGAAACAGCGAGGCAAGTACAGAAAGTGCGAACATAACCTTGGCCGCTTACCGCGGCGGAGCACAAGGTCTCGTCATCTCGCGCACGTATTCCGAAATGAAGCCCGCGAATCTTGCAGCCGTCGGCGACGCCCTACGCGAGTTGAAGATAGCTAATCAATTCTCGCCAGACCGAACCGTCAATGTGACCGGCCTGGTCTAACAGGGGTATTTTGTATAACTGGCAAACCTGGTAACAAGAGATCGGCACATACATCCATGCCGGTGGGTGGGTGGGATTAAACGCGGCTGTTGGATTGCGAAGTGGTCGATACTGAGTAAGTTCTCCCGTGGCGGCTCTTAGGCGCGGGCGTGGCCCGTTCGAATTTCCCTGTCGCGTGCGTTAGCTGCCATAATGATCGATACCGGTATGAGGCTGGAATCTGTTACACTCACTGCCCTCGCGATCGCCTCAATTGCGGTCGCTCAAACATCGCGCTTGGTAGGGGCTGGCGTCTACACGCAGGAACAAGCCAACCGTGGCAAGACTGCCTATACTGCGCAGTGCGTCAGTTGTCACGGCGCGGAAATGCGTGGCAATGACGAGACTCCCGGACTTACGGGGGACGCGTTCCTGGCGAATTGGCGCCAACGGTCTGTCGACGATCTATTCGAGAAAGTTCGCGTCTCCATGCCCGCCGACAAGCCTGGAAGCCTGAGCCGTCAAACAAACGTCGACATCCTGGCTTACATTCTCGCTGTCAACAAGTTCCCGGCTGGGAACACCGAACTCGGCGCCCAAACCGAAGTGCTCAAAGAGATCAAGTTCCAGACGCCTGCTGCGCTTCAAGCTGCGCCAGAGGCCACGGCGCGCGTTTCCGCGCCGGCGCCTGTCACCGACCCGGCGCCAGTCTTGGAAGAAGGTAAACCGATCGATCGACGTCCCCCCGAGAAGGCTGACGACAAACCCGCATTCCCCGAGCAGACCCGCGCACCCTATCACGCCTCAGCACCCTACAAGGTAACCACGCTGATCGATCGTCTGCCCGCTCCCTGGAGCCTGGCATTTCTGCCGGACGGAAAGATTCTCCTCACGGAAAGGCTGCCTGGCAGCCTGCGTATTCTGGATAAGAACGGCATCCTTTCGGGGCCCGTGGCCGGCATATCCGAGCTCGCGTCGCCCGGCGCAAAGGACATTGGCCTGCTCGACGTCCAGCTCGACCCGCATTTTTCGACCACTCACCAGATCTTCTTGACGTTTTTCGATTACATCGATAACACCAACGGCAATACTTGCGTCGCTCGCGGCCGCTTCGACGAAGCCAAAGCCGCTTTGATCGATGCGAAAGTCATCTTTCGCGCCCAACCCGCGATACCAACGAAAAGACTAGGTGGCAAGACCGGAGGCCGTGTGGCATTCGGGCGTGACGGGAGTATTTTCCTCAGTATCGGCGACCGTTCGGATTCGCCGCCATGGGACGTCGCCCAGCGACTGGATACCGATTTAGGCAAGATCGTTCACATCACCGCGGATGGCGCGCCGGCGCCGGACAATCCATTCATCGGCAAGCCGGGTGTTCTGCCCGAGATTTGGGCCTATGGCAATCGCAATCCGGAAGGCCTTGCGTTCGACCCTGCGACCGGTCGTTTATGGGAGAACGAACACGGCCCCCGCGGCGGCGATGAATTGAATATCCTCGAAAGAGGAAAGAATTACGGATGGCCGGTAATCGTACACGGCATCGACTATCCCGGTAAGTCCATCGGCGAAGGCATCACTCACAAGGAAGGCATGGAAGAGCCAACGTACTATTGGGATCCGGTCATTGCGCCCTCTGGCTTGGCTTTCTACACCGGCAACTTGTTTCCGCAATGGAAGGGTAGCCTTTTCGTCGGCGGTCTGCGCAGCATGATGCTCGACCGGCTCACCGTCAAGAACGATAAGGTCGTAGCGGAGGAACCGCTGCTCGTTGAGATGCACGCGCGGATCCGGGACGTGCGTGTCGGACCCGACGGCGCCGTCTATGTGCTGACCGACAGCGGCGCCGCTGGCATCCAGCCTCGCACGCCTCTTACCAGCAAGTTAGTGAAGCTTACGCCGAAATAGCTAAGTCTCCGCGACCGACACTTTCGATGCGTGTTGCCTAGCCGACCATCCAGGAGCCAACCGGCCATCCACCTCAAAAAGCATCCGATTACTCGCCAAGTTACTTTACGAAAAGGAACTGTCAGATCGAACCATCGGCCAAGGCATTTTCAGCCGTTGCTGGAATCCGGCCGGTCCGCCTGGTGGCGCGCTAACGTCCCAGAGCGCCCTTGCCGGCGAACCGCGCTCGCGAACCTAAACCGCGCCCGATGCGCAAGACTTCGTTCCACTTCGCCATACGCTCGCTCCTGGAAAAAGAGCCCACTTTCAACTGCCCGGCTTCCGTCGCCACGGCCAGATGGGCGATGAAGGCATCCTCGGTTTCCCCGGAACGGGCCGAGACCACCGGCTTCCAACCGGCAGACTGGGTCAGGCGGATGGCATCCAGCGTTTCCGTCACCGTCCCAATCTGATTCGGCTTGATCAGGACGGCATTGGCGGCTTCTCGCTCTATGCCCCCGCGAATGCGGTCCACGTTGGTGACAAAGAGGTCGTCACCCACGATCTGCAGGCCCGCTGGAGCCACGGACCGGAACCGCTGCCAACCTTCCCAGTCGTCATCCGCCATGGGATCCTCGATGGACACCACGTCATAGGCGCGGCACCAACCGGCAAGAATATCCGCGAATGCATCGGAATCGAAGGATCGGTTTTCGGTGCGCAGCGTGTACCGGCGCGTTGGCCCGTCATAAAGATCGCTGGCGGCAATGTCGAGCGAAAGAGCCACGTCCGCGCCGGGCCGATATCCGGCGCGGCGGATGGCGTATAAAAGAAGCTCGAAGGCCTCCTCATGGGAGTCTATCTCGGGCCAGAAACCGCCCTCGTCGGCGACTCCGTATAATTTGCCTCGATCCCGCAGCACATCGGCAGTGGCCTGGTAGACGTTGTAAGCGATCTCCAGGGCTGCTTCAAAAGTTTGCGCGCCCATGGCCATGATCATGAAATCCTGCACGTCGATCCGCCGGTTGGCATGCGCGCCCCCTCCGATGATCTGAATCTCCGGAAACGGCAGCAGCACGCCCTCACCCAGGTACGCATGGAGCGGCAGGCGGCTGGACTGAGCCGCGGCGTAAGCGTAGGCCATGGAGAGCGCCAATATGGCGTTGGCGCCGAGGCGCGACTTTTGAGGCGTGCCATCCAAATCGATCATGCGCCGGTCCAGCGAAGCTTGGTCGGAAGCGGCCGATCTCACCAGTTCCGGGCCGAGAATGGTCTCGATGTTTCGAATGGCCGTAAACATCGACTTTCCCCGGAAGCGCAGCGGGTCGCCGTCACGCAGTTCCAACGCCTCGTAACGGCCCTTGGAAGCTCCCGACGGGACTATGCCTCTGCCAACACTGCCATCCGCCAGTGTGACCTGGGCCTCAACGGTGGGATTCCCGCGTGAATCATACACCTGGTGCGCCGAAACGGATTGGATGGTCATGTGAACCACTCTTGCGTGATCCCGGACAAGCTGACGCACCTGCGTTCGATGCCGGAAACGGCGAACTCCCGAACGCGATCCCGTTGGCTTTCACTCAGGTATTCGACCGGCGATTTCCCATCCACCCTGGCCAGCATCAGCATCGGCAACAACCCCGAGACATTTCGCTCCAGCGCGGATGTCCTGGCATCCGCTGCTTCGGCAAAGCGTGCAGCGAGGTACGAGGACCAGACCAACTCTACCATCGGCCGCCAAATGCCCGTGGCGGGCCGCGCCGCCGATTTGAGGAAAATATGGTTCAAGAGGAATGCGATATCGAAGGCCGCGTCGCCATACCACGCGCATTCGCAGTCCACCACCACTACTCTCTGCGGCGAGACCAGGATGTTCTTCGGGCTGAAGTCGCCATGGGTGAGAACGCTGCGTTCGGCCCGCAAGCGGGCGGCTTCGGCTTCCAAGACCGCCTTCAATCGCGGGTGGCGCCGGGCCGTAGCCAGAAGATACGGTTCGATGCGAAGCTGCTCGAAATTAGCGAGCGTCTGGAAGCGCTCGCGAGCTTCCGGATCGGAGGCGGAGTGCGCGTGAATTTTTCCCAGCAGGCCGCTCACTGCCTGCGCGATCCGCGGTTCCGAGCGGCCATCCAGCAGCGTCCTTTTCCAGTTTTGCCAGTCCGCGCCCAGATACTCCATCGTGAAGTAGCCGTGCTCCGCGCTGACGTATTGCAATTGCGGCGCGTTGTCCGGCGAGAATCGGGCGATGTAGCTCAGATATGCCGCTTCATGGGCGTTCCGGCTGATGTCGGCAAACCATGCTTGTTCCACCTTGAGTTGAGGGAGAGCTCTCTTGACGACGAACTGGCGGCCGCCGTCGTTGACGAGATAGATCTCACTGGAGACGCCGCCGGAAAGCGGGATCATCGTTGCGGCGGGATCTCGAATCACGCCGTCGGAAAACAGCAGCCGCGCGAGGTCACCCGCGGGTGGATGGAGCGTCGGGGCGTTCATCGGAGAATTCTCGTATATTATCGCCGAGCGAAATTCGGAATGAAACCATCTGTAGTTCAACACATGGGCTGAGGCGTCGATTCCGGCTGGTCGCGATCTCAGCGGAAGACTGATCCCGGCTCTTTGCGGAAGCGCCCTCGCCCTGTTTCGTAAACGGTAGTTTACGCAACGCTCCTAGCTTCTAAGGTGGCCCAACTTCCGTGTACCCGGCCATCCGGGACTGATTTCCTGGCGGTCGGATCTAGTGCGGTGATTGGGAAGGCCGAGGATACCCGGAGTGTTTTTTGGGCTCGCTCAAATCGTCTTTTAGTAGGCTACTGTGCATCGGCTCTCACACGGCGGCCCTCCATTAAAAACATGGCGAAGTCAGTAGCGAGCGGCTCAGCGGCAAGCTGCCGCATCATGAGCGCGACTTGACCCCGGTGGTAAGTGGAATGGTTCGCGAGATGTTGCATGAGGTGCGCCAGAGTGAGTTGTGTTTCGAGCACAGGAAGCATCCGTTGCAAGGATTCGTTTGTTACGCGATTCACAAACTCGACTTGTTCTCTTTCGACTTCCTCCCACTTTAGCCGCACCGCAGCGAGATCGGGATACGAATTCGGATCTAATACAGCGTTGTCCCGCGCCCACAAATCTGTGAGGAAGGCCGAGCTGGGGGACGGTTCCTTCCAATATGTTAGCCAACACCACTCGCTGCCAACGATGTGCACGAGCGTGTTTCGCACAGAACGGAAGCTGCCGCCCAGATCACGCGTGAACTCCTCAGGGCGGAGAGTGGAGACGGCGTACAAAACCCTGTTGTTCGCCCAGCGGTCGTATTCGTAGAGTAGCTGAATGTCATTTTTAGTCATCGCGGTGATTCGGCCTCTGCTTTGAGCAATCTTACCTTGCTGTGGCCACTCGGCAGACCTCACATGCACTCTATGCGAGCACCTTGGCAATCGTTCCCGGATGACGGCGCATCCGGAAGTTGGCGAGTTGGCGGGCCTTTTCACGGCTGACAGGCACTTTGAGGCCCCTTAGCCCGCGTGCAATATTTGACCAATCAGGAGTGACCCCTTCCCCCTCCCAAACCTCCTCCGCTCGCCGCGTGGCAGGGGCGTTGGCCTTCTCAGTCAGAATCCGTACAGCCGCGCAGGATTATCCACGAGGATCTTCTTCCGCACTGTCGCGTCCGGCGCCCAGACCGGAAGTTGATTCAGCAATCGGCCATCGTCGATCTGCAACAGAGGTGCGATGTCTGTCGCCCTGCGGTCAGTCGATATCGCGGTATTCGGATGCGGCCAGTCGGAGCCCCACAGCACCCGGTCCGCGTTCGCCCCGATCAGCGCCTTAGCGTACGGCGCCACGTCCGCATAGTCCGGGCCGTGAGTCGATGCCCGGTAAGCGCCGGAAATCTTCACATACGCTTTGCCCGATCGCAACAGATCCACCAGATCGCCGAATCCCGGCTGATCCATCCCCAACGCCGCATTGGCGCCGCCGAAATGGTCGAACACAACCGGCACAGCCGATGCGAGAACCAGATCGCGAACTCCGGCAATCACCGCAAGACTGGCATACATCTGGACATGCCAGTTCAGCCCCTTCACCTGCGCGATGGCCGCCTGAAATCGCCGCCGCCCGGTGGCTGGATCGGCCTGGCCGCCGGTTGCCAGATTAAGACGGATACCGCGAAAGCCGGCCCTTCGCAACCGATCCAGTTCACTGGCAGGCGTTTTCTCGTCGATCACGGCCACTCCGCGCGCATTCGCCCCTCGCGCTTTCATTCCATAGAGCGTTGCGGAATTATCGGCGCCATAGACACTGGGAGTCACGATCACGACCCGTTGCATATCGAGCGCCGCATGTAGTTTCGACATCTCCTCCGGCAGCGCAGTCTCAGGCGTGTAGGTGCGTCCCGCAAACAGCGGAAACTTGGCCGGATCGCCGAAGATATGCGTATGACAATCGCAGGCGTGCGCAGGTATCGCGAAGTTCA
Source organism: Bryobacteraceae bacterium (assembly GCA_049522755.1). Lineage (GTDB taxonomy): Bacteria > Acidobacteriota > Terriglobia > Bryobacterales > Bryobacteraceae > PALSA-243. Next base: position 13,259 of record JBEKNN010000238.1, read on the forward strand.
CCGGCGTGCTGACTTGCGAAGCTCGGGCGAACGCGACGTCAGCCGCAGCCGCGGCGGCAACTGTCAGAAACCCGCGCCGTGTCAGCTTCTCCTTGCCGAGGGGCGCAATAATTTCGTAGGGGCCAAGTTTGTCGCCCGCGGAAAGTGGCATATCGGTGATTGTGCTAAGTGTATCCGATCAGACGGCGGATTGTGCCAGGATCACCTTTAGCCCGCATCCGCAAACTATCCTCGTGCCAGCCCCTGCGATTACTCTGAATAATTGGTGCGGAAGGGAGGACTTGAACCCCCGTGCCCTTGCGGGCGCAGCCACCTCAAGGTTGTGCGTCTGCCAAATTTCGCCACTTCCGCTCGTCAAACGAACGACGCACTAGCGAGTCCCACGCTTCCTCCAACGAGTTATTCGCGCGTTTATAGGATGTCGACGAACTCAATGTTGCCAGTGGTGGGCCGATTTGTGACCAGAGGTCGAAATTGCTGAACCAGAGAAAGCGACTGCAAGGGCGGTCTCGGAGGGCGGGCGCGGGACCCCAATCCACCTTTCCTCCAGGTTGTCGCGAGAGGTATCCGATCGCCTTGCCAGACGTCGAACCAGTCGCTCACAGCCGCATATGCGCATTCCACGAGAGAATCCGCTTCGAGGCCGAAGCCGGTTGGGTGTGGGAGCGCTTCGCTATACTTCTTGGAGAAACGGGAGGCGGACGGCATGCTGATGGGCCCATCGTTCGGAATGCGCTTTTGGTGTCCGGCGCTTTTTATACTTGCCGGCAATTCGTTCCTGTTGGCACAGGAAGCGGCCGCCCCGTTGCCGCTCGTTCCATTGCCCCGAGAGATACGGCCCGGGCCCATCTTACGATTGGGCGACGGGATTGCGATCTCGGCGCCCGACGGCGACTCCGAGGATCGGTTTGCCGCCGACGATCTGATTGCCACCTTGAAGAACCGGGGAATCGCGGCCCGCAACGGAA
>JBEKNN010000239.1:0-14053 GCA_049522755.1 Bryobacteraceae bacterium
TGCGCGCAACAGTGCGATGCCACCGCCCGGAACGACACCCTCTTCGACCGCGGCGCGAATGGCATGCAGTGCATCCTCGACGCGAGCCTTCTTCTCCTTCATCTCGTTCTCGGTGGCTGCGCCGACCTTGATCACCGCAACGCCGCCGGCCAGCTTCGCCAGCCGCTCCTGCAGCTTCTCGCGGTCGTAATCGGACGTGGTCTCTTCGATCTGGGCGCGGAGCTGTTTGATGCGCCCTTCGATAGCCTTCTGGGTGCCGTTGCCATCCACGATGGTGGTGTTGTCCTTATCCACCGTGACGCGCTTGGCGCGGCCCAGGTCGTCCAGCTTCACGCCTTCCAGCTTGATGCCGGTTTCTTCCATGATCGACTTGCCGCCCGTGATGGTGGCGATATCGTCCAGCATAGCTTTGCGGCGGTCGCCGAAGCCCGGGGCCTTCACGGCGCAGGCATTCAACGTGCCGCGGAGCTTGTTGACCACCAGGGTGGCCAGCGCTTCGCCTTCCACTTCCTCGGCGATAATCAGCAAAGGCTTGCCGGAGCGCGCGATCTGTTCGAGCAGCGGCAGCAGGTCCTTCATGTTGCTGATCTTCTTCTCGTGGATCAGAATGTACGGATCCTCAAGTACCGCTTCCATGCGCTCGGCGTCGGTCACAAAATAAGGTGAGAGATAGCCGCGGTCGAACTGCATGCCGTCCACGGTGTCGAGCTCGGTAACCATGGTGCGCGACTCTTCGACCGTAATGACGCCATCCTTACCGACCTTCTTCATGGCGTCGGCGATGATGTTGCCAATGGTGGTGTCGCTGTTGGCGGAGATGGTGCCAACCTGCGCGATCATGTCCCCGGTGACGGGCTTGGAGAGCTTCTTCACTTCGCCGATAGCCACTTCCACGGCCTTTTCGATGCCGCGCTTCAACTCCATCGGGTTGGCGCCGGAGGCCACGGCCTTCACGCCTTCACGGAAGATGGACTGCGCCAGAATGGTGGCGGTGGTGGTGCCGTCGCCGGCCACGTCCGAGGTCTTCGAGGCAACCTCGCGCACCAGCTGCGCGCCCATGTTCTCGAGCGGGTCCTTCAGCTCGATTTCCTTTGCGACGGTCACGCCGTCCTTGGTGATGCTGGGGCCGCCAAACTTCTTCTCGAGGACCACATTGCGCCCCTTGGGGCCGAGGGTCACTTTTACGGCGTCGGCCAACTGGTTGACGCCCCGCAGAATCGCCTGACGGGAATTTTCGGAATAAACAATCTGTTTTGCCATAGTTGTGTCGACTCCTTAGCTTGCTTTCTTGGCTGCTTGGGGTTGCGCGTCGAGAATGCCGAGCACCTCGTCTTCGCGCATGATCAGGTACTCATTTTCATCCAGCTTGATGTCGCTGCCGGAGTATTTTCCGAACAGGATCCGGTCGCCAGGCTGCACATCGAGCGGGACAATCTTGCCGTCTTCGAGGCGCTTGCCCTTGCCGACAGCCACCACTTCACCCTCTTGGGGCTTTTCCTTGGCCGAATCGGGGATAAAGAGGGCGCCGAGCTTCTGCTCACCCTTCTCCTCAATCCGTTTCACCACAATGCGGTCATATAGGGGACGAATTTTCATGTAACGATTACCTCCAGGTTGATCTTGTGTTACGTGGATGTGCCCGAGTGGAAACCTACGATGGTTTTTTCTGGGCTCATGAATATTATTAGCACACTTCGCTGGAGAGTGCCAGGATTTTCACACAAACAGTTGAGGGTTTGTATATTATGATACCTGATAATGACGCGCTAAACTTCCTCGAAGACGCCCCGCTCGCGGTTCTTGTGCACTGAATTCCACCGAAAATACCGCCCATTCATGGCGATATAGACCCCTGGAGGCAGAGTTTGCACGAATGCCAGCGCCGTCCCAAGATTAAAGATCCCGTCGGAGCTGCCAAATGTGTAAGGGATCATCGCGCCCGTGAGGACGACCGTCTTCCCCGCGATGTTCGGGCCCAGAGCGGCCGCCGTTTCCGCCATGGTATCGGTTCCATGGGTGACGACGATCCGGCTTTCCGGCGCGGCCTGGCAGCGGGCGACGATGACAGCGCGGCCGGCGTCGGTCATCTGGAGGCTGTCGATCATCATGAGCGTTTCGATTTCGACGCCGAGCTGGCATCGGCCGAGTCGGAGCATATCGGACACGTGGGTATGCTGAAAGAACAGCTCGCCGGTGAGCTCGTTATATTCCTTGTCGAACGTGCCGCCGGTCACCAGGATTCGGATGGGGTCGGATGTCATTCCAAGCGGAGTATAACGCAGCCCGGTGGAATGGCGTTCACAGCTCGTGGCGCACGCACTCATGCGTGCAGCGTTCACAATCGTGTGAACGCCCTTCGGCCTTCGCGCGAGATTGACGCCGGAAAAACCTCCGGGCAAAAATCAACGGGTTACGGTGAGTTTCCGGGCGACGCCACCCCGCCCCTTTGACGACGCTTGGGCTCACCCCTTCCGGAGTGCTCCGCGCGTCCTTGACCCGCCCCGCGAGGCCGTCGGGAGCGGGAGCGAGCCGGAGGGCCGTCACTTTTTCTTTCCCGTTGGCCTTGACCGCGAACCCTCGCTCGCGTGAATCTGGTTCGAAGCTCGCTAGAGTTCGCTAAAGGAGTTTGGCGGCTCCCCATTCTCCAGCATGGCTTTGAACACCACATACGGGTCGCTTTTTGAGCCGGACTTGCGCAAGCTGCCTTCGTCATTGACCCAGGCGTAGACGATGATTTTTTGCTCGGTTGAGAAACGATAAAACAATCTATACCGCCCATGGAACTTGGCCCGGGACCAGTGGCGATTATCCTGCCCCAACGTGTTACCCTGGCGAAATTCCGGACCGTTCGGATCTCGCGGAATTGCGTCCCGGATCTAGTGATTGATGGTGGCAAGCATCTTGGTCGCCGGATGCGAAGCGTATCCGAGGTCGGTCCTTGCAGCCGGGTCGGTGGACGCCAGTTTCCCGACGCGTTTCGCCAGCTTTTCCAACTGTGCCTGGAACAGTGGATGAACGAAGAGTCGCCAACCGTGGGCTTCTATCAAACCAGCGGCTCATCACCCAGATCTTCGTGCGGGCGAGCAGGCAGATGGCCTACCAGCGCATCGATACGCTCGGTCAACGCCCGGTCCAGCGGCTCGATCTGTTGTGGCGATGCGGTCATATCCGCCGCCAGGAAGCTCAGAAACGCCTCCATCACAGGATCATCCTCGCGCCTGCGCGATTTCGTCACCGGCGCTGCGACGACCAGCATCCGGCCAGGCGCAATCACGTGGGCGCGTACCTCGCCCGAGAATTCCGGATGACTCCGGAACAGTGCCTTGTCAAAGCGCAGCCCCAGAGAGTTTCCTGTTTTGGCCTGCTTACCCCTGTATCCGGCCACCGGTTTACGTGGGGCTGCTTTCAGATTTGCCATGCCTTCGTTGTGTTAGCACATATGTGCTGACACGATCCATGGACCAATATGCGCTCTGGTAAGGCCTCTCGATGCACGACTGAACGCTGGCAACGCTGGAGGCTGGCGCGGAGTCTTGGAGACAACGCGGAGGTTTATATATCGCCCGGTTTTAAGGTTACTCTGGAAGAAGGAGGCCCGGCTATGGCGAATCTCGATTGGTCACAATGCCCCGCCGTGGAAAGCATTCCCGGCAAAGTCAGCGGCGCGTGGGTACTCCGGGGAACCCGAACGCCGGTGAAGGTTCTGTTTGAGAACCTCGAAGCTGGTATGAGCATTGAGGAAGTGATCGAACAGTTTCCGGTTACTCGTGAGCAGATCGACAGCCTCATGGCGTTTGTGGCGCGCTCTGACGGTTCCATTAAGGACACTGCAATGGAACGGGCACTGCCTCAGCAACGGCCAAGCGCCTTTTCACTCCATCTGTCGAGCAAGCCCTTCAAGCATCGGCGTTCAGAAAGAGTTGCGAGGGTAAGCCGGTGAAACTGGTTTTCAACTTTGTATTCGGCGAAGCGGTCGATCCGAAGAACCTGCCGCAGACGATATCGTTCGGCTATCCCAATCGGTTCTGGATCTCCGCCCCTGGGATGACCATACATCCGTGAGTTAACACTGCGCAGCCGGGCCGGCGGTTGTTGCCGCCCCTCTAACGAGGCCCGGGTATGTCAAAAAGGCATGCATTGAGATGAAGGGCGGCTAGCGGACCAGGTATGCCTCCAGGGCTTCCTGGTTGAGGACCGTCCTTACGGGCACATGCCGGCACGCTGTGAATTTCCGGCCCATCTATGAGTGTGCGCGGCATCGCGGTATATTGGAATCAACCCCATGCGAGGTACGCGTTGGCTCTTGCTGGTGGCAATTGTTGCGATTATCGCGGGCCTTGTTTCCACCTACCAGGCCCAAAAACAGGCAATAAAGGCCGCCGCTCCTTTAAAACCCAGAAAGCTCCCGGAGGATCTCAACTTCGTCGGCGATGGGTCCACCTGGAGCCAGAAGCCCTCCGACCGCGCCTGCGAGAAGTACTTCATTGAAGCCGGCAGCCACCGCCAGTTGAAAGACTCTTCGCAGGTGGATATGCGCGACGTCACGCTCAAGCTTTTTAACCGGCAGTGCAACGGCTACAACCTGGTCAAGACCGCCGAAGCTTCGTTCTTCGATAACGATCACCGCTTTTCATCGCAAGGCGAAGTGCAAATCACGCTGAACGTGCCCCTGCAGGGCAAGCCTGCCCACGAGCTGGTTTCCATCAAGACGTCCGGCGTCACGCTCAACACCGATACCGGCCGCGCGGAGACCGAGCAGCCAGCCACGTTCACCTTCGAGAACGGCGACGGCGCGGCGACCGGCGCCTATTACGATCCGGACACGCACGAGCTGCAGCTCAAGAAAGACGTGTTGGTGCATCGCCATCCTCCGGACGTCAAACCGATGACCATTGAGGCCGGCAACCTGATTTATCACGAATTGACCGGCGAAGTCCTGCTGACCCCCTGGGGCCGGTTGACGCGCGAAAACACCGTCGTGGAAGGCGAGAACCCGGTGATCAAGCTGCGCGACCGCGAATACATTCAACAGGTTCACGCCACCAAAGCGCATGGCACGGATTTGTATACGAATCCGGATACGCATACCAACCGCAATCTTCAATATGCGGCCGACGACCTGCTGATGGATTTCGACGACAAGGGCGAAGTGCAGAAGATGACGGGAGACGGCAATGCGCGGGTGGTAGAGACGTCGGAATCGTCTGAAACCACGGTTACGGGCCGGCACGTCGAGATGGTTTTCCATGTGCAGGTGGACGGAGAGCATAAAGAAAGCCAGCTCGATAGCGTGGTTGCCAGCGGCGATGCCACTGCCGCCGCCAAGCCGCTGCCGATGCCGGGGCGCGAGTTGACCGAGACGCATATTTTGAAAAGCGACACCATCGAGATGAAGATGCGGCCGGGCGGGAAGGACCTCGAAACCGTGATCGCGCGCAATCCAGGCACGCTGGAATTCCTGCCCAACACGCCCGTGCAGCATCATCGGATTCTTTCGGGCAGGAACATGGTGATCGCATACGGCGCGCAGAACCGCATCGATACGTTTCGCGCCATCGACGTAAAGACCCAGACCGACCCGAACGCGGAAGAGCGTAAGAAAGATCGCGCCGTGTCCATCACTTCGAGCCGCGAGATCTCGGCGCGTTTCGAGCCGGGGACCAGCAATATATCGTCCATGGAGCAAAATGGCGGCTTCATCTACGACGAGGGCGAGCGGCATGCGCGCGCCGAAGATGCCACGCTCGACCAAAAACAGAACGTGATCGTGCTGCAAACCGGCGCGCGGCTTTGGGACGCCTCGGGAACCACCACCGCCGACCGCATCCGCATGAACCAGAGCTCGGGAGATTTCATAGCCGACGGCAACGTCAGCTCCAGCCGCATGCCCGAGAAAGATCCCAAGCGGAACTCGCAGATGCTGAATAGCGACGAACCGCTGCACGCGCAGGCGCGGCACATGGAATCCACCAATAAGAACCACACCATTCACTACCTGGGCAGCGCGCAGATGTGGCAGGGGGCGGACAAGATTCAAGCCGATAAGATCGACCTCGACCGCGATCAGGACCATCCCGAAAAGCGCGGCCTGGTGGCCGACGGCAGCGTACTCTCCACTTTCTGGGAGCAGCCGAAAGACGACGCGCAGAAGAAAAACGCCCCGCCGGTGTTGACCGTGGTGCGGGCGCCGCACCTGGTTTACACCGATCAGAATCGCCTGGCAATCTACACTGGCGGCGTGCAGTTGACGCGCTCCGATATGAAGGTGAAGAGCCACGATTTGCACGCCTATCTGGCCGAATCGGGGGCCGATTCGCGTCTCGAAAAGGCGTTCGCGGACGGCGCGGTGGAAATCGTTCAAGTGGCGCCCGACAAGACGCGTACCGGCACGGCCGAGCACGGAGAATACTACGTGGACGATCAAAAAGTGATTCTGCACGGCGGCCACCCAAAAATGGTGGATAACGTAGGCGGCCATATGGAAGGGCAGGAATTGACTTACACCGCGAGCGATGGCAACCTTCAGGGAAGCGGAATCTCAAGCGATCCGGTGCAAAGCCGCATCACCCGCCACCACAAGAAATAGCGCCGCATGAGCGAACTCAAGACCCGCGAAATTTCCAAATCGTATCGAGGCCGGCGTGTGGTGCACGATGTGTCCCTGGCCGTGAAGCAGGGCGAAGTGGTAGGCTTGCTGGGACCAAACGGCGCGGGCAAGACGACGTCGTTCTATATGATTGTGGGCCTGATCAGCCCCGATTCCGGCACCGTTTTGGTGGACGACGAAGACATCACGCACCTGCCGATGTATAAGCGCGCGGGGCGGGGCATCAGCTATCTTCCGCAGGAGGCATCGGTTTTCCGCAAGCTCACGGTGGAAGAGAATCTGCTGGCGATTCTCGAAACATTGCCGTTGCGCAATCGCGACCGCCGCGAAAAAATGGAGCGGCTGATCGACCAGCTTGGCCTGGACAAGGTGCGCCGCAGCCGCGGCTACATGTTGTCTGGCGGCGAGCGGCGCCGCGTCGAGATTGCGCGCTCGCTGGTGATCGACCCGAGCTTTCTACTGCTGGACGAGCCGTTCTCGGGCATCGATCCGATTCAGGTGCTGGAGCTCCAGCGCATCATTTTCGATTTAAAGCGCAGCGGCATCGGCATCCTGATCACCGACCACAACGTGCGCGAGACGCTGGTGGTGACGGACACGGCCTATATCATCAACGAAGGCCGCATCTTCCGTGGAGGCACGCCGGAGGCGCTGGAACGCGACCCGGAAGTGAAGCGGGTCTACCTGGGCGAATCGTTTACCCTGCGCGTATGATGGGTGGGGCGGCCCCATGGGCTGCCAGCGGGGTCCCCAGGTCCGCTTTGATCTTTTCAAACCGTATCCCTTGTTTGGAAGGGCCGCCGGCGGCCAAATCGTGGCGCACGCACTCGTGCGTGCAGCGTTCACACTCGTGTGAACGCGCTTTGAAAATCGGAGGCGTGAAGAGAACACTTCCCCTGGCCGCCCCTGACAGAGTGCTTTAAACGGCGGGAAACGCAGCTTAATTCCGCGCCTCCCAGAAAACACGATCACAGATTATTAACTTTATTTTCGGCCCTTTCTAAAGCACTTAAGCCGTTTTTCACCTTGCCGCCCCAAGAACGTCTGCTAGCCTCAAGTCGAGGTTCATCCGTACGGAAACTACCAAACAAGCTGGGGCCGGCCCGCGCGCTCCCCGGGGCAGCGCCGCATTCCGCGTCAACGCGCTAAAGCACGGAGTCTTCGCCCCTGCCAAATCGTGTTCGACGAAACCGCCGAGGATCTCGCCGATCTCGCCGAAACACCACAACCTCGCCGATCCCGACCAGCGCCTCAAAGTCGCGCGGGGCCATGCCCTGCGTACCCCGCAACCCCAACAATCCACACCAGTTCCGCGAAATTGGTTTCGTTCCGTCAAAATCCGAAAACCCCACCTCGCGCAGCCCCCCAAGCTCCCGTCGTCGACCATGAGGATGCCCCGCCGTTTGCCGCCCCGGCCGCCCGCAAACCCCCGCGGAACCCGGCCGGAATTGATGCCCCGGGGCGATTCCCAGCACTCCTCCCCCGACCCGGTAACTCACGCGGCCCTTGTATTGAGCCTTACCCATCCTTTGGATCGGTGTGTTCCGAGCGGGCTCGCCGGTATAATTCGTGAAAGGTGTAAACGCTGATGCTCCATCGTGCGCTCGGAAGGCGCCTTTCCATTGTTGGGCGCGCGCGTGCCGTTACTCTTTTTCCGACTCTCCGTCTCTGCGTCTCTGCGTCGAAAATTCCCGCGGTTACTCTCTTGGCGGGTGTCCTGGCGGCCGCAACACCCGATCAAGCCGGTTTCCAGTCTACCGTTCAGCCGTTTATCGCTAAGACCTGTTTCGGGTGTCACAGCGCGAAAGTGCAATCGGCCGGTTTGAATCTCCAGATCTTCACCAGCGCCGATTCCGTCGCCGGAGATCGCCCGCACTGGGAACTGGTCCTCGAAAAGCTGCGTTCGGGACAGATGCCGCCGCCGGGAATGGCGCGGCCGGCCGCATCCGAACTGGCGGCTGTCACCAAGTGGATTTCGAGCGAGCTCGATCGCGAGGACCTGGCCGTCAAACCCGATCCCGGCCACATCACCGCCCGCCGCCTCAATCGAACCGAGTACGACAATTCCGTCCGCGACCTGCTGGGCGTCGATTTCCAGCCGGCCGCCGACTTTCCGCCGGACGACAGCGGTTACGGGTTCGACAACATCGGCGATGTACTCTCCATGTCGCCGGCCCTGATGGAGAAGTACGTCTCGGCGGCCGAAAAAGTCGCGCGTACGGCGCTGTACGGTCCGCCGCCGATGAAACCCACTTTGGTCAAGCACGAGCCCTGGTATGTCGATTTCGACGCCACGCCCGGCGTAAAAACCGATTACGACCTCACCGGGCTGAGCCTGCCCAGCGCGCTTCACGTGATGCATACTTTTCCCGTGGAAGGCGACTACGACATCGCCGGACTGCTGCGCGGCGCCCGGCCTCCCACCTCCGAGCCCCTCCAGGTGGCCTTCTGGATCGATGGCAAGCAGGTGAGCGAACTCTCGTATCCCGTCCCGCCGACGGGTGAGGTATCGGGGCAGCGAAAACAGTTCCGCACGCACGTCACGGCCGGCGAACATTGGCTGTCGGCTTCGTTCCTGCGCATCTATGAAGGACTGCCGGTCGCGTTTCACGGACCGAATCCCTCGAAGTTGCCCCCGCCGGCGGCGCGTGGCGGTGGCCGGGGAGGTCGCGGCGGAAGAGGAGGCAGAGGCGCCCCCCCTGCTCCAGGACCGGGAGGGACCACGCCAGTCCAAATCACAACGCCCGCTACCGCGGCTTTGCCAGGGGCGTCTGATGGAAGCCCTGTAGCGACGCCTACTGCTGCTGTGCAGGGAGGCGCCGCGCCAATCCAAACGCCGATCCAAATTACGACACCGACCACCGCAGCCTCGCCCGATCTGGCCGCCGGAGGCCGTGCTGGAAGCCCTGCCGTAGCAGCCGCACCCGCGGCCGCGCGTGGCCCCCGCCCCAATGCCGTGTCCAACAGCGCCGCGCCCAACAACAACGATGAGCTAGCCGCAGCCGCTGGCAATGGCGTTTTCGGCGGCGGCGCCGCAGTTGGATTTTTCGTCAGCAACCTGGAGATCATCGGACCGTTTAACCAGGTAACCGGCCCGTCCGAGGAAAGCCGAAAAAAGATCTTCGTCTGCACGGAAGAGACGCCAGCCTGCGCCAGGAAGATTGTCGCTACTGTGGCTGGACGCGTATACCGCCGTCCCGCGACCAGGCAGGAAGTCGACCAACTCACCGGCATCGTAGAGATGGTGCGGCGGCAAGGCGATTCGTTCCGCGAAGGGCTCTGTCTGGCCATTCAGCGGATGCTCATATCCTCCAACTTCCTTTTCCGGATCGAACAAGACCGCAAACCTGCGGCGGCGGCAACGGCGGGTCCAGCTGCGACAACGGCGCGTCCGGCGACGCCAACTGCGCGCCCGGTAAGCGACTACGAGTTAGCCTCGCGCCTCTCCTATTTTCTCTGGAGCAGCACGCCCGACGATGAGTTGCTGCGCCTCGCGGCGGAACAGAGACTCCGCCGTCCCGCGGAATTGAAAGCGCAAGTGCAGCGCATGTTGAAGGATCCGAAATCCATCGCGCTGGTCGACGATTTCGGCGGTCAATGGTTACAATTCCGGGGGCTCGAATCGCACGAGCCCGAGCGCAAAAAATTTCAGCAGTACACCGAATATACGAAGATGTCGATCCAGAAAGAGACCGAGCTCTTCTTGGAATATCTGATGCGGGAAGACCGGCCGGTTACGGACCTGATCGACGCAAAATATACTTTCCTAAACCAGCGCCTGGCGGAATTCTACGGGATTCCGGGCGTGCAGGGCGCCGAATTCCGCAAGGTGGATCTCACCGGCACGAACCGGCAGGGCGTGCTGACGCAGGCGAGCGTGCTCACCATGTCGTCCTACTCCAACCGGACATCGCCGGTGCTTCGCGGCAAGTGGGTCCTCGATAATATTCTGAACACGCCTCCACCTGCCAAGCCTGCCAATGTGCCGGACTTGGACGAGACGGCGGTAGGCGTCAGCGCGTCGCTCCGCGAGCAATTGCAGCAGCACCGGGCCAACGCGGTCTGCGCCTCGTGCCACTCCCGCATGGATCCTCTTGGCTTCGCGCTCGAGAACTACGACGCCATCGGCCAGTGGCGGGATAAGGACGGCAAGTTCCCCATCGACGCGTCGGGGCAGCTTCCGGACGGACGCAACTTCCTAGGCGCGAAAGGCCTCGCCGATATTCTGATGTCCGACCCGAATGCTTTTGCGAAGGCCATGACGGAGAAGATGCTGATATACGCGCTGGGCAGGGGACTGGAAACGTACGATCGGCCGGCGGTGAACCAGATCGTGGCCGGCCTGGCTGCGAATCAATATCGTTTTTCCAGCCTGGTTCTCGGCATTGTCAACAGTGTTCCCTTCGAGGAGCGTCGTGCCGCTCCAGTGGCAAAAAATGTGGCGCACGCACTTATGCGTGCAGCGTTCACACTCATGTGAACGCGATATGTTTGAGATCAGTAAAGGAGACTCAAATGTTTGTGACCCAAAAGTACCTGGAACGGCGAACGTTTCTGCGAGGCATCGGCGCGGCCATTGCCCTGCCCATGCTGGACGCCATGGTTCCCGCCTTTGCCGCGCCCGGCAAGCTCGCCGCGCCCCCCGTCCGAACGTCTTTTGTATACGTGCCGAACGGCATCGTGATGGACAACTGGACGCCCAAGACCGTGGGCAACGCCTTTGAGATCACCCGGACGCTCAAGCCTCTGGAACCGTTCCGCGATCGAATGTTGGTGATCTCGGGCCTGATGGACAACAACGCCAACGCGCTGGGCGACGGCGGCGGCGATCATGCGCGCGCCGCCTCCAGCTTTTTGACCGCTGCGCACCCGAAGAAGACCGGCGGCTCGGACATCCACGTCGGCATCTCCGCCGATCAGGTGATCGCACAGGCCAACGGCGCGGACACGCGTCTGGCCTCGCTCGAATTAGGCTTGGACGATAGCCGCGTGGTGGGGCACTGCGATTCCGGATATAGCTGCGCCTACACCAACAGCATTTCGTGGCGCACGCCGTCCACGCCGCTGGCGCCGGAAGCCAATCCTCGCGCGATCTTCGAGCGGCTGTTTGGCGATGTCGATACCAGTCTCGACGCAGCTACGCGGGCCCGCCGCGAACGCTACCGCAAGAGTCTGCTCGACATGGCTCGCGACGAAGCCCAAAAGCTTTCCGGCACTCTCGGCGCCTCCGACCGCCGCAAAGTAGACGAATATCTGGATTCGATCCGCGAAATGGAGCGGCGCATCGAAAAAGCCGAGACCGACGGACGTAACATCGCTCCCTCCATCGACAAGCCGGCGGGCATTCCCGCGGTGTTCGCCGATCATGCGAAGCTGCTGTTCGATCTGCAGTTCGTGGCCTTCCAGACGGATTTGACCAGAGTCACCAGCATGGTAATCGGGCGCGAGGGCAGCGTCCGGACGTACGATGAAATTGGAGTTTCCGAGCCTCACCATCCGCTTTCACACCACCGCAACCTGCCGGAGTCGCTCGAGAAACTGACGAAGATCAATACCTTCCACGTAGAGCTGTTCGCGCAATTTATCGCCAGGCTAAAGGCGACGCAGGATGGGGACGGCACGCTGCTGGACCATTCGATGGTTCTCTACGGATGCGGCATCGCCGACAGCAATCGTCACACGCATGAGAAGTTGCCCATCCTGGTAATGGGCGGCGCGAATGGGACCATCACAACCGGCAGACACGTGGCGACGGAGAAGGACACGCCGGTGGCGAACCTGTTCCTGGCGATGATGAATCGAACCGGCGTCCGGCGCGATTCCTTCGGCGACAGTACAGCCGCCCTAGAGATCTAAAGGAATGCCAATGCGATCAAAACCCGGTAACGCCGGCGGTCTTTGCCGCCGGTGCTTCTCAAAGGTGGGGCATGCTTTAGCTTGCCGTCAGCGCTCAATCCGAATCATCGCAGTAGCCTGGGTTGTGGCATTCGTCGCCGCCACTATGCTGGCAGCACAGACACCCGCTCCCGGCATAACGCCCGACCGCCAACCGGACTATCAAGCTCTCTCCTCTGCCGTGCGCACCTTGCGGCGTTCAGCGACCGGCGACGCTGCCGCTCAAGCCGACAAGCTGATAGCAGAAAGCACCTCCGGCATTCCCAGAGGCGAGGCCCGCCGCAAGCTGGCCAACGCGTATGTGTTGCTCAAAGGCGGCGCCTGGGACGCGAAGCAGGAGTACCAATGGTCACTGGCGCTGCGGCCCGATACGGTAGTAGCGGATTCGTCGCTGCCCTTCATGGTCCGTCTCGCGCAGACATATCCCGCGTCCTACAAGGGAACGGAAGCGCTGAAGGTAAGGGTGTCCTTATCGCACGACGATGACAAAGCAGTGCGCCAGATCGGCGTCTTCGACCTTCCCGCGAGCGATCTGATCGAGCAGCCCTTTGGCATATACGCCAACCTGGACGGCGTGCCCGATGGCGCCTACCTTGTCCATGCGGAACTGATGGATGGCGCAACCCTGTTAGCGACAGTGGTCTCTCCGGTGGCGGTGGTCAAGGGCATCACGCGGGATCACGCGGCCATTGAACATCGGCTCACCCTGATCCAGGGTCGCGACGGCGCCAAAGCGTCGGTTCGCTATCCCTACGTGCTGGCGGAAACCGTCAACATGGGCCGCCGCCAACTGAACGGGGCCGATTTCGGGCTGCCCTACCAGCCCCAGCCGCCGTACGATTTCGCCGCGGGCGTAGTGTCCTCCAATAGCATTCTCAAGTCGCTGGAGGCCGGAAAGGATCCGCTATACCGCGCCAAGGGCGACCACGAACGCTACTACTGGTTTGAAGAAGCGGGCGAAATGATGGCCTACCACGTGTACGCGCCCGTGAAGTGGGATGGCAAATCGAAACTGCCGATGGTCTTGGTGCTTCACGGCAACACGCGCGACCAGGATTATTACTTCGACCGCGACGACCACATTCTGGCGAAGCTCGCCGAGCAGCACGGCTACCTGGTAGTCTGCCCCATGGGCTACCGTCCCAGCGCCGGGTGGGGGGCGAATTCTCTGAATCGACCGCCCGCTAACGCGGCAGCCGGTGCCGGGCCTGGGCGCGGAGGTTTCGCCGCCGATCCTTCACGGCTGCGGCAGGGTGAGTTGAGCGAAAAGGACGCGCTCAACGTGCTCGATCTGGTGACCAAAGAATACCCCGTCGACGCGGGCCGCATCTATCTCTTCGGCCATTCCTCCGGCGGCGCGGGAACCTGGTACATGGGCGAGAAATACGCCGAAAAATGGGCGGCGATGGCGGCCAGTGCGGCGGCCACGCGCCCGGCCGGTTTCCCCTTCGACCGCCTCAAGGGAATGCCGATCCTGATCTGCCACGGCGACCAGGACGATGAAGTGCCCGTTGCCAGTTCGCGGAACATGGTGAAGGCGGCCAAAGAGGC
>JBEKNN010000240.1:0-14007 GCA_049522755.1 Bryobacteraceae bacterium
GAGCGTGTGCAGACGATCGCGCGGACCTATGCCGAGCAGCCCGAAGGAACACTGGTCATCTCGCCCGACAACAAATCCCGCATGGAACTGAACCGCGCCATCCACGGCGAGGCGACATGCTTTAGACTGTCGTCGGGCAATATCGGACGCTTTCTGTCAATTCCTTTTTCTGTCCCAGACCCTCTACAACACCGTTCGGCTCGTTCCCGGCGCGGAAATCGTATACCTCGTCGGGAAGGGTCCTGGAAAAGATGGTGTGGTTACCATTTGCTCCTTCCTGTTTGGAATGCGTAGTCTGGCTTGTCGGTATGATCGGCCGAGTAGCGACTGGAGACTGCGCAGGCCCGAAAATATTGACAAATCGGTCTAAATATGATTATCATGGCCATGTTAACTATCATGGCCGTGTTAATTATCATGGCCATGATCACTGCCACGGCGCTTGAAAAAAGGGGTGAGATGGGCTTCACGCTTCACAGCACAAGCTTGATCGAGTTCGAAAAGATTCTCGCCGACGCTTTCCGGAAGGCTGGCTGGAGGGCTGACCGGCATCTTTCCGCCGGGGATGTGGGTGCGGATCTTTTCCTCGACCGAAACGGCAAAAGGCACGTGGTTCAACTGAAGGTTGCTTCCGAGGGCCGCCGGGATCGGCTGATCCCACTGCTCTCCCAAGCAATTCTTGAGGCACGTGCGGTCGCACAGACTTTTCCCGAACCCGCCATCCCTCTCGCCGTCGTAGCCGCCAAACAGATCCCGGCATCCGTTGCCGATCAGGTCAAAATGTTTGCCGAGCGCTACGCACCTGAGGTCGCGGTTGGGGCCATTGACGCCGAAGGGCTCCGCTTATTTGTCGGCCCTCACATAGAAGGGCTTGATTCGAAGCCGGCGCGCCGCTTGGATGCTGACGTTAGTAACTCACATCGTTCACCGGAATTGTTCTCCGATCTCAATCAGTGGATGCTGAAGATCCTCATCGGGCAGCGTCTTCCGGAGAGGCTCATTTCCGTGCCCAGGCAACAGATCCTAAACGCATCTCAGCTTGCACGGGCCGCGAACCTCTCGATCATGAGCGCATCTCGATTCTTGAACCAACTGTCAGATCGTGGATTCCTCGACAGAAGTAAAGATCTGCTGCGAATTCTCCGCCTGGACGAGCTATGCGAATTGTGGATCTCGGCCAATCGGGATGCCAACAAGGAAATCCCCACTCGGTGGAACCTGAAAAAAGGAACCGATCAGCTGCAATCGTCGCTTCGGGAATATGCCGCACCCCATCCGCCAAAAAATGTGGTCAAAAGCGTACCGCGATGCTGCCTCGCTTTGTTTGCCGCGGCCGACGCACTAGGGTATGGATTCGTTAGCGGGGTTCCTTCGTACATCTACTTGGAACGGCTCACGTTGGACGCGCTCTACCGGCTTGGTCTCGCGGTGGACCATTCGAATCGGCCCGCTGATGTTTACATAAGAATACCGGCCAATCGGGAAGCCGTTTTTCGGCCTTCGGTAACGCACAACGGAGTTCCGACGTCCGACATTCTGCAGGTTTGGCTTGACGCGTCCACGCATCCGGCGCGCGGAAAAGAACAGGCACGTGAAATTCGACAGCGCGTATTCAAAACGCTCTCCGGAAAGCGACAATGAACGGCGCTCAGTATCCCAACCCGTTCGGGCAGCTCGTCGCCGCGCTTGAGCCCTGGCTCGATCAAGTCGTGATCGTTGGGGGCTTGGCGCATAAACTCTATCGCCTGCATCCAGGCGCCCAGGCTTTGGATTATCCGCCACTGAATACGCTGGATGCGGACGTTGCATTGCCCGCCTCGCTAGTCGTGGGAGAGCAGGACATTCGTGCGCACCTCGTGGCCCACGGATTTACAGAGGAACTTCTCGGCGAGGATCGTCCACCTGCCACTCACTATCATCTGGGTGGTGAATCGTCTGGCTTCTATGTCGAATTCCTGACGCCCCTGGTGGGCGGCGAATACGGCCGCAAGCGTCAACGTAAATCGACAATGGAAATCGCTGGGATCTCCTCACAACAGTTGCGTCACATCGAGCTTCTCCTGCATGAGCCATGGTGGATCGAACTCAAAGGAGAGGGGCTCGTCGGTAGTGTTCGGGTCGCTAACCCCGTAACCTTCGTGGCTCAGAAGATCCTTATACACCGAAAACGGGAACGGGAGGATCGGGCAAAGGACATCCTGTATGTGCGCGACACACTGGAAGTATTCGGCGGGCGCCTCGCAGAACTGGCACAACTTTGGCGGAGTAGCGTCGCTCCTCAACTGCAAGTCCGGAACGCACGTAAAGTTACCAGCGCATCGCAAGAGATGTTCGGTGAACTTAGCGATGACATTCGCCGGGCGGCCGAGATTTCTCCTGAGCGGGCTCTCGCACCCGAAACTATCCGAGAAGCGTGTCGGCATGGTTTAAGCCAAGTATTCACGAACGCTGCTGACTAAGCTAAGAGTGAACGCTTGCTGATTGTCGCGCCGGCTGCACCATATTCAACCTCCCCCAATACCCCCATGGCGACGGGGAACATTTGCATCCGGAAAGGAACCGGCCCGCGTTCTTCGCTGCCTGTGGCAACTATATGCCCATCCAGCGCATCATCGACCCATAAACGGCATAGACCGGGACAAGATCGAGGTGTGGATTACATCCGGCCCGTTCCGACGAATACCGTGCCCAGACAGAGAAGCGGCTCGCGGATTTGGGCGTCAAGTATGATCGCCTCATCATGCGCAAGGCCGGTATTTTACGGACGACCGGAATCCTGCCCCCCATGGCTTTCGGATGGAAACATTCCGAGAGCGCGCCCTTCTGTGGGCCAACATGGGCCAAGCAGCCGTGGCAGCCGTGGGAATTCTGGCTTGGATAGCGATCTGGAATCTGTAACTTACAGATTTCACGACATCCTGGAAGGTTCGACCCCCACCTCCAGCACTACTTAATTATCAGTAATTTACAGATTTTCGGCACTTTTTCAGGGCTTATCAGGGCCAAGGCCGGTAAACGCCGTCATCCGGGCTCTATCCATAGAACTCGGGCGGCGCCGAAAGTAAGCGCTGGCCACCTACTCATCTCTTTTGTCCCTGGCTCCCGAAATCGAGATTCTGGGTAAGATGAGAACACCCAGAGCAATCAGGGAGGAAGACCATGAGTATGCAGCAGATTTCGCGTGTGGTGCGGACAGTGCTAATCATTGCCCCGCTGGCAATTGCACCGGCCGTCGTAGCGCAGAGCGGCGCCTCGACGCTCGACACGGCGAACGCCAGAATGTTCCTGGGCGACTGGACGCTGACGGTTCAGGGTGGACGAGGCCCACAGGAGCGCCCGCTCTACATCAAGGACGTCAACGGCAAGGTGGCGGCCGAGCTCGGGGGCGGACGCGGCGGACCCGTCACGATTACCGGCATCACAATGCCCACAGACGACCTGATCCTCAGGTTCAAACAGGTTGGACGTGGCGGCGAGGCCGAGGTCATGCTGGTCCTGACGCTGAAAGACGGCGGCCTAACCGTCAAGCAGACGATCAATGGCATGGATACGACCGGTACTGGCGTCAAGGGCGTATCGAACGCGGCAGGCACGAACGCGCGTGGCGGTCGCGGTGGGCCGCGCTCCGGGCCGGCCGAAGGGGGAACAGCCGGCACGGTTAACAGCCTATCCCCATCGAGCTTCGCAATCTCGACACCAGCGGGTGTGGCAGTGACCGTCGAAATGGGGTCCGCTACGACATACCTAAGGGGGACAAACTCGACCTCGGCGACTGCCATTACAAAAGGCGAAAGCGTCCTCGTACTCGGAACGGTCGACCTAAGGGCACCCAATCTAACAACTATCACGGCCAGCCAGGTCATCATACAACTTGCTGGCGGGGGCGGATCTGCGACTCCCTCGGCGGCAGGGGTGGTCCCCTTCCAGCGTGGTGCACCGTCCGCGGAAAAGCGGGTTGGCCAGATCCCAGCCAATTACACTCAGGGGGCGGGGACGATCGTCGGCGGAACGGAAGCGAACAAGGCGACCGGACCGGCGTTGGCCGCCTACCCGGGGGCATCGTCGATCGTGTTGTGAAGCTGAGCACCGGCGAATACGAGGTCCACAACATCGGCGTCAGCTGGCCGCACCACATCTTCGTCAACCAGGCCTTCAAGGTCATCGGCGCCGAGTAACGGAATTGCGATCCGCAGCCGTAACGGTCGGGAATCCGTGGCGGATCCTAACTAAGCCGTTCCTGCCAGGACCCAACTGGAAGCGGTGAAGGACGGCCCGCGTACAAATGCACCGCGCGCGCCAACGCCCGAATTGTCGGGTATCCGGAAGTTGGCCCCAAACGCTATGACTCTATCTGGAGTGACCCGGTGCGCGGGTGCGGAAGAGCGTCGCGGAGTCAGATCGCCGGGTCATTTCGGATAGAGACGTTTGAAGGAAGCCGCCCGCGTTTGCGGCGGACGCGGGGCCGCTTTTAGGGCAAGCTCCGGCCATTATTGGAATTTGAATCATATTCCACTGGAAGTAATAAAACTAAAGGGACTCTATAGTGAGCATTCCAAATATGGAACATCGTCCAGAGAATACCGCTTCTGCCTCGCGAATGCAAACGGTCGAAGAGAATCTCTCGACCGACGAGCACGCGTAGCGTCCGCCGCGCGGGCGGCTTCGTTCTGACGGGGTTCTGGGAAACGACGCATTGGCCTGGGTAACTGGCGCCAAACCCACATACCACCAGCAAACATGGACCGCTGGGGGCGGATTCCCACTCGGGCCGGCGGACGGCCGCGCGCGCCAAATTGCCCGCACCCATACCCCTCGGAGTACCTCGGCGATTGATCCCGGGGCACGCCAGCGCGAGGGAAATGCGGGCTTCCATTCCAAACCAGGCGTAAAATGGAATAGTTGAAGAAATCCTCGTCCAAACACGGACAGTGCGAAAGTCAGGTTTAGGTCCGGCAGTTAGGTGACGGCCCTATTTTTTGGGCAAAGTGCTATGCGGCACCGCCTGCCTTCGTCTTCCGATCCAGTTCCAGGCTTGCGGCCAGGTAGCTCAGCTCATCACCCTGCTTGCGCGCCAGCTGCATCAGGAGATCGAATCTGTCGGCGAGTTGGCAGAGTTGAATGGCAGTCGGGCACGCCAGCTCCGAGGAGCTTGCGGCAGGAAAGTGCTCCATCGCCACCTCCAGCGCTTCTTGGTAGCTGCCCCGACTCACCAGGAGCTTGACCAGAGCCTGCGAGTTCACGTTGCCCAATGGCGCCTCCCTCACCTTCCGTCGAAAGTGGTCGAGATGGCTCTCTACCTCCACACCCGCTAACGCCAGCGCATAATGATCAACGTCGAAGTAAAAATCCTCAAAGGGCGGCTGACCCGCCATTTGAAAGTTCGAAGATAGCCGCTTCCCGTATTCGCAGAATTCGTGAAACAGTTCGAGCGTGCCGGTGTCGGTCACTTCCACACAGTACTGCAGTAGCGACATCAAATGTGAGGTATCAACGTAGGTGCTATATTCCCCGAACAGCCAGTCCCGCCCTGCGATGAGCGCTGGGATGCTCGTCGCCTCCGGCTTCGCGCTCTCCTCCCGCTGAATCGCACTGGCGATGCGCTCTACCAGCTCGTCATGCAGGTTCCGGGCCAAAAAATCAATGCAGCGTTCCCGATCTTTCTCCCCGCCATACATCCCAAACGCTGTGAGAGCCCGGCACATCCCGTATTTTTGCAGGATCAACGCGAACCCCCGGACTGGATTCACGCCTTCTTGTAAGGCAATTCCGATGACGGCATCCACATCTTCGCCTACTTCCACCCGCTCCATCGCCTCGGCCACGCGGGCCGAGTCCCCCGTGGCGCGAAGATAGGGCCACGCTCTGGGAATATTTCCGTCCGCGAGGAACAAGTCACCTGTCTCGCGAGCGGCCTCCACCATGGCTTGTTCGTAGGCGGCTCGCGCTTCGGCGGGAATTTCCGAAGTGCCAGGCGCTTGGATCAAGGGCAAGCCGAGGGCGAGGCGACTGCGCATCATACGTGCCTCGAACCAATCGGGGTATTGTTTCGCCTTCCGGAACTGCTCGATCAGGACGTCCAGCGCCTGCGCGGGTCCCACCGAACGCAGGAGGTTTCGGAGCTTGTCAAAGCTTTCTTCAGACATGGCGTTGCCCCATCCAATGCTACCGTATGCCCATGGTTTGACGCTGCGGAAAACGCCGCGGCGGATGTTATCATCAGGCACAACCTGAACGGTGGCAATGTGAATACATAACCCGATCTCAGACGATTAGCGGGATCGACCGTCGCAGCAGCGGGCTGATACCCTAATCGCAGATCATGACCGAACTCCAACTCTCCCACGCCGAACTTCGCGCGGCGCTGATTCTTGCCGGCAAAGAGATTCGAAAGCTGAACATTGGACGGGCGGATAACCCCGTGCTGGTCATACTTCGCTGCGTCCTGCGCGGGTCGCGTGCCGTCGCGCGCAAAGAGGGAATCACCATGCGGGTCCGGCTGGACCTGCCGACGCGAAGCGAATAACTGTAACCGAGATCCCATCTATACCGCTTCGCCGGATCGCTCCCTTTCATCGGGCACCCCCGAGGTCCGCGGATGAAATGCGGTTGGGGCTGCGGCGAGCAGCTTACCGGGCGCAACATGCGCGCGTACTTCACAATATGCGCGAAGCGCCCAGCGGTCTCCGGCGACGTGGACCGACGAGGGAGGAGTTCGAAGGTTAAGCGTGGACGCCGAGGCGCAGGGGCGAGTGAGATGCAGCTGGCGCTACGCCGCCCGAATCACGGCGAGCCGGGTGCGCGCGCACTTTACCAAATGCCTGCACCGGCCGGCAGTCCACCGGGCGGCGAATGCTGTGCGGGTGGCGCTGCGGGGCGCAGTATTACTGGCGAAGCTTGAAGGTTACGTGCGGACTCCCACCGGCCGCGGATGAAATGCGGTTGGGGTTGCGCCGCCGAGCTAGCTTAGCTTACCGGGCCGCCAGACGCGCGCGCACTTCACCATATGCCCGAAGCGGCTGGCAGCCTTTGACGATGTGGACCAAAGAGGGAGGAACTCTAAAGCCAGGCGTGGGCGCCCGCCGAGTCCGCGAATGCCGTGTGGCCGGCGTCGACGCCCAGCTTACTGGGCGCAATATGCGCGCGCACTTCACGATATGCGCGAAGCGGCCGGCAGCTTCCGCCACGTAGACCCTCCAAGGAGGAATTCGAAAAAGTTAAGCGTGGCCGGCAGCCGGGGCCGCGGATGAAATGCGGTTGGGTTGCGGCGCCCAGTTCACTGGGCGCAATAATGCGCGCGCACTTCACAAGATGCCCGAAGCGGCCGGCAGCCTCCGACCAAGTCGAATCGCAGAGGGAGGGACCCGAAGGTTAAGCGCGGACTCCACTCGGACCGCGAAAACGGCCGCGCGCGCCAAATCGCCCGCACCAATACCCCTCGGAGGCCTCCGGCGATTGAGCCTGGGGCACGCCAGCGCGAGGGAAATGCGGATTGCCAGCCCTAAACTCGGCTTTCGAGGGATTTTGAGGAGAACGCGATAGGACCGTTCTGGCTCGTCCGCACGTTGGGGTCGAAGCAGAGCGCTCGGGGCTAACATGAAGGAATGAAGAAGCTAAAATAAAATACACGGTCGAGCACTGCGTCTGCTGCTGCGGCGAGTATTCCGGGCCCTCGCCGTATCCGTTCTGTGATCTCTGTTTTTCGGGAGAGTGTCGACGGTGCAAGATGCGTGTTCGGGAAGCGATTCGCGGACCGGGATTCCAGTCCGACGAACGCCCACGAGGGCGGTGGATGCTCTGCGGCTGGGGCTTGCGGTGGCTGGCTCACCAGCCACGTGATGCGCGCACACTTTACAAGATGTCCGAACCGGCCGGCGGTATTACCTCAGGTGAATAGCTTGGACCGACGAGGGAAAAACTCGAATGCCAAGCGTGGACGCCCACCCGGCCGCCGAATGCCCTGCGGCTGGCGGTGTGGCTCCAGAGTCACGGCAAGCCAGATGAGAATACATTTCACCAAATGCTCCAGGCGGCCGTGGGTTCGAAGGCCAAAGATTACCCCCAATGGCGCGCGGGACGACACGCAGGTGTCGCGTCCGGCAGATAGGTCAACGCCGGGATCGGAATTTCTGTCTAGTCCCCTCCCTTTTTCCGAAAAACAGGACATTCTAGCGCGCGTGGAGCGTTCTTTTTGGAATCAACGACGGCTTCGCTCTACCCTGCGCCGGCAATGCCTCTTTTGACGACTATCCGTCCTTGCTGACTATTGTTTTCATTGGCTTAGCCCAGACTTAGCCCATCAAGCTGTTCGGATACCTACAGGTATCTGTGCGCCGGAAAACAGGCGATTTCCCGAAGGTAACCAACGTATTATTAATGTCCGCGAGGGGGGCCGCCGCGTAGGGTTTCTGAACGGTTGCCAAACATGCGAAAAAGGGGGGGGTAGGGTGCTGATCAACCTGGAGCGCCGTTTGGAGGCTTGGGTGGGGTGGTGCCTTGCGCGAGGAGATCCGATACGCACTGTCGCTTTGTTTCACCGGTAACGATGAACGATGCACGGGGAATAGCCTATCGCTGGTCGCCATGCTCCAGGCTGCCGTAGAGCGTTGTTCGCCAGCCCTCTCGGCCCGTCGGCAGGGTGACCTCCGGTACGCCGTCGTACGTCTTCAGGCTTGTCTCGCGGGTTAGCGGCTTGCTGGGCAATAGCTTGGTCATCGGCGGTCCTCTCGCCACTGGCAACGGTTGTCCTGATCGGCGAAGACCTCGGGCTCAGCGGCTTCTTTGGGCCTTCGCCAGAGATCCCAAACTCGCTCTATCTCCTCGCGGTACCCCCAATCGTTCGGATACTTGCAAGCTGGCCCGCGATGGATCGGGCCCAACACCGTCATCATATCGTTGGCGATGCCAGCATCTACAGCCCTCATATCTCCGGGGTCCCATCCGCCGTTCCCGCTCGCGTTGTACCACGCGAGCAAGAAGTTGGCGACTCTGCGGCTCTGGCCGGTGTCGCGCATGGCGTTCTTGAGTAAGCTCTCGATTGCAGCGCGCTGTCCGAACGGAAGTTCGACGGTGTCCACCTTCGCGGCCGTCTGAGCATCCGCCGCCGCATTTCGACCACCGGCGGTACTGAACCGCGGTGGGGACGCGCCGCGGAAGAAATACTCTACGTCGCGCCCGGCGGCGTGCTGACATCGACGGCGATAGAAGATCCGGTCCATTTGGTTATGGCAAGCCCCAAGGTTCTTTTTCGACTTTCGGGACAAGTGGCAGCAAACGGCGGGTTCTCGTACGACGTTGCACGCGGTGGAGGAAGGTTCCTGGTGCTTAACACCTTGCCTCCGGCCAACGCGCGCGATCTGAGCGTTGTAGTCAATTAACTCCGCGCGCCCTCACCGCCACCATCGGCTTCCACTTCTAGCGCACGCGAAGGCTTCAGGCGTTATGCCGCCTGCGCGAGGCCAGCAGGTGAACATTTGGCAGCCCCAAATACTTGAAGTGGACCGGATCGGCCATGATCGCCGGCCGCAACAGTCCTGCCAGCCTCGCCAGCCCGTCCAGTGTCACCTTCCGCCGGCCCATCTTGGCCTTGGGCGGAAGATCTACCGTGGCATCGAACGCCAGCCCGCGCGTGTGGTCTGACACGGCTACCGGATGCTGAGTCTCAATCAGCCGGTGCCGCGTGAACTCTTCCTCCACTTCGCTGCGTAGAATCTGGCACGCTGGGTCGTGGTTGTCCTTCAATTCGCTCATCCATTTGTACCAGACGTTCTGCAGGTGTTTCTGATATGCGGCGGGGCGGTAGGCCGACTTCAGCACCATCTTTCCGCCTACGCTTGCTACCTTATCTTGAAACTTTCCTAACGCAACCGCCGCTGCCGAAACCATGTCATTGACGTCCACCACGTTCGCGCCCGAAATCTCTAGTTGCGCCGCCGACGTCTCCTCAATCGGATCGAGCGGCGCCACTGTACATCCTGGCTCAGCTTGAAAGGCCGTGGTTGCCGGAATCATCGGAGCCGTCGTTCCGCTGCTCGCCGGCTTCGGTTGCAAGATGGAGTTGAAAAACTGCCGCAGCGGATACAGAATCTCACGCTGTAGAGCAGATTGCTGCGCCGCTGCGGCTGCCTGCGCAGACTTAACTGCATCCGCGGGCGTCTCGATTTCCTGCGCAATTCCGGTAAACGCGCTCAAGAACACAATCGTGGTGAAGTGCAGAATTCGGCAAATGTTGGGCACTCAGAAATCCTGGGGTCCTCTCAAGTTTGGGCTCAATAGTATGGACGTTTAAACACAGTTAGTGGTTGCACGGACACATCGTCAATTAGTGGGGAAAAATAAGGCGAAAACCCGCGCGGCCAAAATCTGCGCCACCAAGCCGGCCATCGCGGCACGTTCGGCGAGGGCGGCACCGCGTGCGGGCGCGGAAACGGCCGCTCGCCAAATCGCCTGCACCCATACCCATCGGAGGTCTCCGGCAATTTATCCTGGGGCACGCCAGCGCGAGGGAACTGCGGGCTTCCGTTCCAAACCAGCCCTAAAATGGAATAGTTGAAGGAATCCTGGGGCAAACACGGGCTGTTCGATGACGCCGGCCATACGGCTGGCGCCGCTCATATGCCGGTATGTTGGTGCTGCGGCGAGGATGTTGACTTTGCGCAGCGCTATCACCCGGTTCTGCCTTTCTGCAGCCATTGTGTGTCGGAGAGATGTCGCAAGTTCGGAGTTGGGTTCGTGCAAGGAAGTATCAGCGGGACCCGACATTCAATCTCATCGTGCGCCGACGAGGGCCGCGAATGAAATGCGGTTGGCGTTGCGGCGAGCAGCCCACTGCGAGCCGGATGCGGACGCATTTCAAAGTATGCTCGGAGCGCCCGAAAGCTTAATATCTGCGAGTGGCGTCCCACAGGTGCACTGGAGCGCGAGGAGTTCCGGACGGAGGCTCAACGCCGCCAGAGTGGAATTTCTGTCCATACCCTGCCCGATTTTTGAAAAATGGGCATTTTAACGCGCGCTGAGCGCGGGGAAATCCGCACGTCCAGTTGATGAGGGGGCGCGGGAAACGTGCGATATCGCGGTGCGCCTGTGCCCTACTCTACCTCAGCCCTTGGCTATTCTTAGTCGTAAACTCACGCTCACCCCGCAGCCGGAAAGTTGCGGGCCCCAGCCGCCCTTGGCGGAATCGCTAATACGATTATTTTGCCGCAAGCGGCCCGCCGAGGAAGAATCCCACCAAAAGCGCGGCTTCGTTCCGGGTGAACTCGCTTGATGCAAGCGTGCTCCCGGCTCCCCACCGAGTGAACCGGAATGCCGGTGCGATATGGAGCGCGTGCCAGTGCATTTCCACGCCGGCGCCCGCTGTCACGCCGTCCGCCGAGAGACTCCTTACCGGGATGCGAAATGAAGGTCCGGCTTGGGCGAACGGATTCACTGTCCCCAGTCGGAACCGGTACTTCGCCAGCACCGGAAATTCCCAGGTCGCGGTTTCTGTGTAGATGACCGATGAATAGACCGTCCCGTTATCCAGGAGCGTCTTGTTCTGCTCCCGCAGCGGCCTGTAGAGACCATCCAGCTCGACCGATAGATGGCGCGGCACGTGAATCTCCAGGACGGGCCCGACAATCAGGCTCTTCACGCCGGTTATGTACTCGGCCGCGTTGGCCTGACTAAACGTGTTTCCGGAACCAGGAATTGTCACGGCGATATTTCCAGTGTACGGAGAAATGTCGCCGGTCAAATCCCATTGGGCAATTACGCCAAGCGAGATCCGTCCTCCCAGGGGGCTCCAGTGCGATTCCGACGCCCGGTTCACTTCCACCAGAAGCTCCACCTGGTTCAGTTGCGACACGGGGCGGAACGGAAGCATGTCGTGCGCCCATCGGGTGTAGCGCACCACCGGCGCGATGTTCAGTCCCCGCCAACGCGTCTCCACGCCAAACCCGGCGCTGGCGCCATAGTGGGATGGGAAGAAGTTCAAATTGCCTGTGGCACGGAGCGAGGGGCCAGCTTCCCCGAACGCTTTCAGCTTTCCGGCGCCGAACCGGTACTTCGCCAGCACGGGGAATTCGAAGGTTTCAACCCGGAACGGCGACACGCCGTTGACCGATCCATTGGGCTCGACGGAGGCTATGGTGGCGCGCAACTCGCGATACATCGCGTCCACTTCCACCGAGAAGCACGAACGGAAACGAAGCTCGAACGTCGCGCCGGCAATCCAATCTTTGGATTGTGACCACGTACGGATGTTGTCAGCGATCTTGGTCTGAGCTGCATCCGTCAGGCTACCGCCACCGATTCCGCCAATGGATAAATCCTGTGCCCGAAGGCTGCGCGGCATCCCGGCGATAGCCGTCAGGAAAATGGCGACCGTGAGGCAAATGTGGTTGCGCATAGACGGTCGGACCAGACTTGCAGGTTTGCCCGTGGTGATCCGCCAGTCGCGGGCCATGGAATGAGTGTATCCCGAACCTCGCGATGTCTTAGCAAAACCTGCTTCAGAGCCGACTCTGGATCGACCACCGAGACGCCGCCAAGGAGGAAGGCGTGATAGCCAAAGGCAGCGCGGCGAGAAAGAGTCTCGTCTCCAGACCATCACTCATGTGACTTTGGGCGTCAAACGGCCAACTGCCCTTTATATAACATGTATTTGGTCTCGAACTTGGCTTTGACCGCCGCGTGGCCAACCGTCGTGCTGAATTCAATCGACTTATCGACGGTGCTCAATTGCAGCACGTCCTTTGAGAACCCTAACAACACACCGTTCGCGCTGCCCTCGATCTTCCGTACGACTCCGGGCTGCACCGGTGGCTGGTCATCGGGATGCAAAGAGGTGAACTGGCGCAATTGATCGTAGAGATCGGTTTCCGATTCGCTCGGTAATGGAATGCCATTTACGCTCAACGTGTAGTGGTTGGCGAATTCATCCGGCAAAGCCTTCTTCCTGCCATCGAGAATGGCTTGGGCGCTCTCCCAAACGATGACGCCTTTAACGGACTGAGGCGATCCGACGGGACGCCTTCGGCCGCCGCGAGCCGATCCGCTGGCTACGCTCTGCGCCGCCGATTCGGATTGAGGCATCGCTTCTCTCGCCCAAGGCGATTTGGCGAGCAACGTCGCGATCTCTTCCGCGGTCCACTCGGACGGATCCTTTTGGTTCCAAAAATCCGTCTCCGCCCCGTACAATTTAATACCGAGGACGCCGCTTCCAGCGAGCGCCAGCCAATGGCGCCGGCTCCAACCGCTTCCGGAATTGTTGTGCATACTGCTTCGACGTAGTTGAGGTTGCCTCTAGTTACGGACGCGACCGCCCACCTAACCGCCGCGACGTACGGCTGTTGAGTTTCACACTCTCACGGAATTCGGGCAGCGAGGCCGGACCGACGAAGGAGGAGCTTGCAGGTTCATCGCGGCTGCCCGCCGGGGCGGCGAATGCTGTGCGGGTGGCGCTACAGCTCCAGACTCACGGCGAGCCAGATGCGCGCGCTATTCACCGGGGCCGCTGATGAAATGCGGTTGGGGTTGCGGCGCCCAGCTCACGGCGAGCCGGATGCGACCGCATCTCGCGCTATGCCCGAAACGACAAGCAGGCTCTGAAGAGGGGGACCGGCGAAGGAGGGAAATCGAAGGTTAGGCGCGGACGCCATCGGCCCCGCGATTGCTCTGCGCCTGCCCGACTCGCGGCGAAGGACTGCTCGCATGGGCGCGACGAGGCGATGTGGTTCCTGGAAATGCGCACGGTTTTACCCGAGATGAACGTGGCCGTTTTCCTTGGCGCGCTTCACTTCACTCCGCTTTTTGGGCGTTACGCACGAAATCGTCAAGCATCTGTAGGGACCCGCTCGTGGTATCGACTACCTTTAATGTGGGGAATAGGTGAGCACAAAGTATGGACAGGAGGACTACTGGCGACAGGCTGCAGCCGAGTATGCCGCGGCATTGGAGCGCCTGGCGTGGGCCTATGAGGCGGACCCCGACCAGCGCCGCGACCTCGTACAGGAAATTCATCTCGCGTTG
>JBEKNN010000241.1:0-13963 GCA_049522755.1 Bryobacteraceae bacterium
AGGGGCTGGAAAATTCGGGATGAAATCCGTGCCATGGTCAGCTTCCGCAAGCTGAACCTCATGGAGGACTTCTCTTCAGTCGGCAAATTCGACATTGTCTTCTGCCGCAACGTCGCCATCTACTTCAATGAGCGCGACCGGGCTTCGCTTTTCAATCGTATCGAGCAACGGCTGGAAAGAGACGGCTACCTGGTGATCGGCTCGATGGAGTCGTTAAGCGCGATCAGTCCCCAGTTTGAATCGAAGCGGCACCTTCGATCCGTGTTCTATCAGACTAAAGGAGCTCCCGCGGCGCGCGTCCTCGCTTGAGCGCCCGAGCCGCACGCCCTCCTCAAGCGCCCGAGCGCACGTCCTCGCTCGATCAGCCTTCCCTCGAGAGCCCGGCTGCGCGCCTCGCTTTAACGACCCTCCCATGAGCAGCCCCAAAAGGGCCGGGGACGACTATGGCTTGGACAACGCAGCTTCCACAATCTCCGCCTGTTCCTGCTGGTGGCGTTTGGCGGAGCCGGTCGCGGGGCTCGCCGATTCCGCGCGTCCGGCATAACGAAGCTCGCGGCCGCTGGGACCGAGCAATGGCGCCATGTATTCACGCACGAAGCGCCATGCGCCCATGTTGGCCGGCTCTTCCTGCGCCCAAATCACGGATGCAGTTTGGGGATACCGCGCCAGAATTTGCGCCGCCCGATCGGCCGCGAAAGGATAAACCTGCTCCAGGCGAACAATCGCGGCGCCGGCCGCTTTGTGCTCTTCGCGGCCGCCCAGCAGATCGTAGTAAACCTTGCCGGAACAGAAGACCACGCGGGAAACCTGCGCCGGATCGGCCGCGGCGTCGTCCAGAATTTCCACAAACCGGCCGCCGGTGAATTCGTCCAGCGACGATACGGCCTTGGCATGGCGCAGCAGGCTTTTGGGAGTAAACACGATCAGCGGCTTGCGCAGTCCGCGGCGGTCTTTGCCGCCGTACATCTGGCGCCGCAGCAAATGGAAATACTGCGCGGGCGTGGTGCAGTTGCACACCAGCATGTTGTCTTCGGCGCACAAGCTGAGGAAACGCTCGATGCGCGCGCTGGAATGCTCCGGCCCCTGGCCTTCATAGCCGTGCGGCAAAAGCATCACCAGGCCGGTCGGCTGTCCCCATTTGGATTCGGAATTGGAAATGAACTGATCGATAATAATCTGGCCGCCGTTGGCGAAATCGCCGAACTGCGCTTCCCAGAGCACCAGCGCCAGCGGGTCGCCCACGGTGTAGCCGAACTCGAAACCGAGTACTGCGAACTCGCTCAGCGAACTGTCGTAGACGTCGAATTGCGCCTGATTGGGCGCAAGATGCTGCATGGGGACGTAGCGCAAGCTGGTTTCGTAATCGTAGAACGCCAGGTGGCGCTGAGTGAAGGTGCCGCGGCCGGAATCCTCGCCGCTCAACCGCACGCGCGTCCCCTGCAACGCCAGCGACCCGAACGCCAGCGCCTCGCCGAATGCCCAGTCGATGGGCGTATTCCTTGCGAACGCTTCGCGGCGGCGCTCCACAAAACCGCGCAGCTTGGGGTGCAGGTGGAAGTCCCCGGGAAACGATGTGATGCGCTGAAGGACGCGCTCGAGCAGTTCGCGGTCCACCGCGGTGGGCGGAACGGGCTGCGCGAGCTCTTCGGCGGAAGGAACAACCAGCTCTTGCAGTTCGTACGGCGCGGACTGCTTCTGTACCTCGGCGTGGGCTTCGGCGAGGCGGTCGACGGCGGCCTTGTGCAGCGCCTTGACTTCTTGAGCCGACACCAATCCTTCGCGCATCAGGCGCTCACCATAGAGCGTGGCTACCGAGGGATGCTCCTTGATTTTTCGGTAGAGAATCGGCTGCGTATAGCTCGGATCGTCGGCCTCATTGTGGCCGTGGCGGCGGTAGCAGATCAGGTCGATTACCACGTCGCCCTTGAACTTCTGGCGATAGTCGTAAGCGATCTGGGCAACGCGAACGCCGGCCTCGGGATCGTCGGCATTGAGGTGGAAGATGGGCGCCTGGAGGCCGCGCGAGATGTCCGTACAATACGGCGTAGAGCGCGATTCGTCGGGCAGCGTGGTGAAGCCGATCTGGTTGTTGATGACGATGTGGATGGTTCCACCAGTGGAGTAGCCATCCAGTTGCGAGAGGTTCAGCGTCTCGGCGACCACGCCTTGTCCGGCGAATGCCGCGTCGCCATGCAGCAGCAGCGGAATGATGCGCTCGCGCGCCTGGTCGCCGATGCGGTCCTGCTTGGGGCGCGTGATGCCTTCCACCACCGGATCGACCGCCTCCAGATGGCTCGGGTTCGGCGCCACCGAAATGGCGATCTCGCGTCCGTTTTCGAACCTGCGCACGCCTAGCCCTCCCAGGTGATACTTCACGTCGCCGGAGCCCTGCACGCTGGTAGGGTCCACGCCTTCAAATTCGGAGAAGATCCACTTGACGTCGATCCCGAGAGCATTTGCCAGCAGGTTCAACCGCCCGCGGTGCGACATCCCGATCACGGCCTCCTGGACGTCGTGATTCGCCGCGCGCCGCAGAATGGCCTCGAGAATCGCGATAGCGGCCTCGCCGCCTTCCAGCGCGAAACGCTTCTGCCCGATGAAGCGCGAATGCAGGAAGTGCTCGAACTCCTCGGCGGCGATCAGGTCGCGCAGCACGCGGCGGCGCACTTCCGGGGCCAGCGGCCAGTTATTGGTCTGGGGCTCCATACGCTGCTGGAGCCAGCGTTTTTGCTCCGGAATCTGGATGTGCATGTACTCGGCGCCGATTTTGCCGCAATAGGTCTGGCGCAGCGTTTCCAGAATTTCACGCAAAGTGGACGATCCCTTGCCGGTGGCTTCGCCCAGGGTGCCGGCGAAGAAATCGCGGTCGAGATCCCAGATGGAAAGGCCGTAAGTTTCCGGGTCGAGCTCGGCGTGATGGCTGGGTTCCTTGCCCAGCGGGTCCAAATCGGCGATCAGGTGGCCGCGCACGCGATAGGCGTTGATGAGCTGGATGATGCCGGCCTGCTTGGCGATTTCTTCCATGCGCGCGGCGGTAATGCCCGGCAGCAGCGGCTTGCGGTCGATCTCCCAGTGCACCGGCGGATGCGGCATCTGCAGGTCGGCGAAAAGGGCGTCGTAGAAACCGTCCTTGCCATCGAGCAGGGCCTGCACTTTGCCCAGGAACGCGCCCGATTCCGCGCCCTGAATGATGCGGTGGTCGTAGGTGCAGGCGAGCGTCATCACTTTGCTGATGCCGAGGATGGCGCGCGTCTCATCGGCCGCGCCGTGGTATTCGGCCGGATAGTCGATGGCGCCGGTGGCAATGATGCAGCCCTGTCCCAGCATGAGGCGCGGATTCGACGACATGGTGCCGACGGTGCCGGGGTTGGTCAGCGAGATGGTAGTTCCCTGAAAATCGGCAGGCGTCAATTTGGCGGAGCGGGCGCGCGCCACCAGGTCGTCAAACGCAGCCAGGTATTCGTGAAACGCGATCGCGGCGGCGTTCTTGATGTTGGGCACCATCAGGCTGCGGGCGCCGTCTTTGCCGGCGACGTCCACGGCGATGCCAAGATTCACCTGCGGGTGCAGGATGCGGTAGGGTTGACCCTCGCGCTCCGCGTAAGCGTGGTTCAGCGCGGGCAATTCGCCGAGGGCCTTCACCACGGCCCAGCCGATGATGTGCGTGTAGGAGACTTTGCTCTTGCCGGCGATGGTGCGGTGTTGATTGATGACGCGGCGATTCTCGTCCATCACTTTGACGGCGATGGTGCGCTGCGAAGTGGCCAGCGGAATGGAGACGCTGGCCGTCATGTTTTCGGCAATGCGTCCGGCCGCGCCGCGCAAGGGCTGAAGCTGTTCGCCGGGTACAGACTCAACGGCCGGCGGCGCGGGTATCGCGATTCCGGCGGACGCCGCGGCATGCGCTCCGTTGGCAGCGTAGCCATTGGAGGCCTCGAACAAATGCTTCCAGCTCTCATCGACGGTGGAGCGGTCGCGCAGATATTGTTGGTACAGCTCGTCTTCGAGCCAGCTATTGACGCCCATTTCTGGGCCGGATTTTGACGCCATGGGGAGGGAAAACGCCTTCCCGACTATGATAGCGTGCGGCGCGCAACTCGGGCGGAACGCCTTCTCGAGGACGCTTGACCTCTGGGGCGTCCCAGCCCGGGATCATGTTGCAGTTTCCGGCGGGCTCAGGCTGGCTGATCGTGACTTTGAGGCAAGGACTCCGGAGTGGAGCAGCCGCAGCGCTAACAGGCGCGGCATCCGCGGTCTGGAGTTTCTACATTTCCGGAGAGTTCGCGCCAATTGTGGGGCAGGCGCTTTCGCCTGGCAACCGCGCGCTCGATCAATGCCAGGCGCCTCGATTCGCGGCCAAGCCGACGCTGACCGGGTTGCACTCCAGATCGTGAACGATACGGTCCAGTTCCGCTGCATCGCGCACGCGATGGTCAAAGGATTCGTCCTGGCAGAAAGCTTCTGAGGAGTTGGCAGGCGAAAGCGCCTGCCCCACATAAATTACCGGTCCGTGTCGCCCAGCACGAAATCCATGCTTCCAATTCCCGCGATCACATCCGCGATCAATGTGCCTTGAACCATGCGCGGCGTGGCTTGCAGGTTGCCGAAGCTGGGCGTGCGCATGTGGACGCGATACGCCATCTTGGTTCCATCGCTCACCACGTAATACCCCAGCTCGCCGCGCGGCGATTCGATTACCTGGAAAACCTCGCCTTCCGGCACGCGGAAGCCCTCGGTCACAATCTTGAAGTGATAGATGAGCGCCTCCATCTGCGTCTTCATCTTCTCGCGGTCGGGCAGCACCACGTGCGGCGAATCGGCCTTCCATGGTCCGGCCGGCATTCCGTCCATCGCCTGCCGGATAATGCGCGCGCTCTGCCGCATCTCTTCAACGCGCACCATGTAGCGCGCATACACGTCGTTTTCGGTGCGGGTGGGCACTTCGAAATCGAACTTTTCGTAGCTGGTATACGGCTCGCTCTTGCGTGCATCGATCTTCAATCCCGCCGCCCGCAGCATGGGGCCGGTCACGCCCAGGTCCAGCATGTCCTCCAGCGAAATGGTTCCGATTCCCTGCGTCCGCCCGATCCAGATCGGATTGTTCGTCAGCAGGTTTTCATACTCGTCGACGCGGCTCGGAAACACGTCGATAAACTTCTTCACGCGCTGATGCCAGCCGCGCGGCGGCTCCAGCGCCAGACCGCCGATGCGGAAGTAGCTGGTCATCATCCGCTGCCCGGAAAACATCTCGAAGATGCGCAGAATGTCCTCGCGCTCGCGGAAACAATACAGGAACACGGACATTGCGCCGATATCGATGGCGTGGGTCGCCAGCCACACCAGATGGCTGTTCAAGCGAGTGAGCTCGGTCAGCATCACGCGCATCCACTGCGCCTGCGGTGGAATTTCCAGGCCCAGCAGCTTCTCCACGGAAAGGCAGTAGCCCAGGTTGTTCGAGAGCGGCGCCAGGTAATCCACGCGGTCGGTCAGCGTGACCGCCTGCTGGTACGGCTTCACCTCGAATTCTTTCTCGATGCCGGTGTGCAGATAGCCGATATCCGGCTGGCAGTTCACGATGATCTCGCCGTCGAGCTCCATCAACAGCCGTAACACTCCGTGCGTGGACGGGTGCTGCGGCCCCATGTTGAGCACCATGGTGCGGCGCCCGGTTTGTCCCGTTTGGTCCGGCTGCGGCCGCGCTTCGTTTTCGAGTTCGACAGGCATACGTATATCCTCGAAGCCTACATCCTGTAACCAGCGATCGGATAATCCTTCCGCAACGGATGGCCGTCCCAACCTTCCGGCATCATGATCCGCCGCAAATTGGGATGGTTGATGAAGTGAATGCCGAACAGGTCGAACGTCTCCCGCTCATACCAGTTGGCCGAACGCCACACCGATGTCACCGATTCGATCACCGGATCGGCGCCCGGAAGCCGGCACTTCAACCGCAGCCGCTGGTTCCGGTCGATGGAGTGCAAATGGTAGACCACCTCAAAGCGCGGCTCGGCCGGATAGCGGTCGACGCCCGTCACCGTGCTCAGACGCACAAAGCTCTGATCGTATTTCAGGAACCCGCACACGCTGACGATCTTGGGCGATGCAATCTCGATGGTCAGTTCGTTGCGGTCGAACTTGCCCGCGGTGATGGCGTCGGCGTCGAACGCGTCTATCGCCGCTGCAACAGCGCCAACCCCGGCAACATCAAGGCCTCGCAGAGTTTCGGGTAGCATATCGAATCGCCTAACGCTTCTTGCCAGCCAGGTCCGACCCGGACCAATCCAGGGCCCCCTTCTTCCAGATATAGAAGAATCCGGAGAGAATCAGGATGACAAATACCAGCATCTCTCCAAACAGGGATTTCGACAAGCCCGGCTCGCGGTACACAACTACCCACGGATACAGAAAAATGGCCTCGATATCGAACACGATGAACAGCATCGCCACCAGGTAAAACTTCACGCTGAACCGCTGCCGCGCGTCGCCGGTGGGCACAATGCCCGATTCGTAGGGCATGTCCTTGACGCGGTTGCGTATGCGTTTTCCGAACACGTAGGAGATGGTAATCAGCGCCGCCGCCAGCACCATGGCGATGAGGGCCTGCACGAGGACGGGGAAATACAACTCCGGGTAGGAATCAGGCATGGGGTCCAGAGATGAACGGCTTCAACTTTAGACTATAATTGGTTGAAAACCAGGGTGTCAACCGAACCATGCCTATCTCTATATCGGTAAACGGCGAACAGCAGTTGACAGCGGAGGGCCAAACCATTCTGGAATTGCTGAGACAACTGCAGATCGACCCTGCCCGGGTGGCCGTGGAACTGGACCGGCGGATCGTGAAACAGCCGCGCTGGGGAGAGACGGTGGTGCGCCCGGGTGCGGAGATTGAGATTGTGCAGTTCGTGGGCGGCGGGTGATGGCGCACCAAGCTGAAGCATGGCCCACCTTCCGCGTTCACGGCGCCGACGGCGCGCAAGTACATCGAGCGTCGTAGTCTTTAGGCTGGTCGCCCTCATCGATCAGGAAGCACTTCCATCCGGCGCCGTCACACCATGCGAGAGCCACCGGGTCGTAATGGAGCTCCAGTTCCATACTTTTCGATATAAGCTCCGCTACACACTGCTTCCCGTCGGAACAGGCGCATCCGGTGCACTTGCGGTCGGCATCGATTCTCGCCAGGACGTTCCTAAAGAACGCCCTCATAGCGTCGGGTTGTGTGCAGCCATAGCCGACGTCGGCGCTGGTTATTGTTATGTTTTCTTTCTTCGTCGGGCATTCCGGCATTCTTTCTCCTCTTCCCGTGCTATCAGTATGATAAGCCTGCGTTCGGGAAACCGCGCCGACGCCATCTTCTCTTCCTGAGCACGGATCGCTTCCTAGCCGGATCACCCGCGAGTTGGATCACCCCGCGGCGATCTCCTGTAACACCCGCGCCGCTTCCCCCGCCGGGTCGGCCGCGCGCGTGATTTGCCGCCCGATCACCAGGTAATTTGCCCCATCGCGGATCGCTTCCGCCGGTGTAGCCACGCGCTTCTGATCGCCCTTCGCCTTGCCTGGCGAGCGCACGCCCGGCGTTACCAGAATGGTCTGCGGTCCCACGATCCTGCGGAGGCCTGCGGCTTCGAGCGGCGACGCCACCAATCCGTCGATGCCGCACTCCAGCGCTTTGCGCGCGCGCCGCTCCACCAGTTGCGCAATCTCGCAGGCATAGCCGAGATCGTCCAGATCCTCCGGCCCGAAGCTGGTCAGCACAGTCACCGCCAGCAGTTTGAGGCTCGACGATCCGCGGCCCTCCACCGCCGCGCGCATAATGGACGCGCTGCCATGGACGGTCAGAAAGCGGACGCCCGATTTCGCCACTTGAGCTACGGCGCGCTTGACGGTTTCGGGAATGTCGTAAAACTTCAGGTCGAGAAAGACCTCTTTGCCTTGCGCCAGCAGCTCACGAACCTCTTCCATTCCGGCGGCGGCGTAGAGTTCCATCCCTACCTTATAGAAGTTGACGTGGCCGCCCAGGCGAGCGACTAACTCGCGAGCCTCGGCGGCGGATTCCACATCGAGAGCGACAATGATGGGGTTACCGGTCATGGTTAGCGGTCCGAACTTACGACCTTACATCGCAGGCCATGGGCCTGCGCCACTCCATATCAGTCGGATTGGTTTCAACCCGCGCTCCAGCACGCGGCCAATGCGGTAAGCACCGGCGAGCGCGCGCTCCAGCTCCGCCGCATCGCGTTCCGGCAGCGCTATCAGTAATCCGCCGGAAGTCTGCGGGTCGTACAACAAGTCTTCGACCTCGGCGGGAATCTCGCGCGCCATCTCCACCGCGCACGACGCAAATTCGCGATTGTTCTTGAGGCCGCCCGCCAGCGCGCCCTGACGCGCGTAATCCACCGCTCCAGGCAGGAACTGGATGCTGTCCACGGCAATCTCCAGAGTCACTCCGCTCGCCACGGCCAGCTCGCGCGCGTGGCCGATGAGGCCGAAACCGGTGACGTCGGTGCAGCCGTGAACATCGAATCGCAGCATCTCTTCGCAGGCGCGCCGGTTCAGCGTCAGCATCTGTTCCACGGAAGCCGCCACGTGCAGGTCAGCCGCCATGCCTCGCTTCAACGCCGTCGAAATCACGCCCGTGCCGATGCGTTTCGTGAAAACCAGCGCATCGCCCACACGCGCGCCGGCATTGCTCTTGATGCGCTCGGGATGCACCAGCCCGGTGACCGCATAACCGAATTTGATCTCGTCGTCGGCGATGCTGTGGCCGCCCAGGATGGAGCAGCCGGCTTCGCGCATCTTCTCGGCGCCGCCTTTCAGAATCTCCTCAAGATCCTCCATATCGCCCTTGGCCGGGAACGCCACAATCGAAAGCGATGAGACGGCCCGTCCACCCATGGCGTAGACGTCGCTCAGCGCGTTGGCCGCGGCGATGCCGCCGAAGGTGAACGGATCGTCGACAATCGGCGGAAAGAAATCCACCGTCTGCACCATGGCGAGTTCCGCCGTCAGTTGGTACACGCCGGCGTCGTCGGCGGTGTCGAACCCGATCAGCACATTCTCGTCCGGCCAGCGTGGAATGCTTGCCAAAACCCGGTCGAGCAGCTTGGGACTCAGTTTCGCCGCGCAACCCGCCGCCTTCACATTCGCGGTCAGCCTCTTAAGCGGGATGGTGTTAATCACGCTAGTGTTTTCCATGGCTCAATCCCTACTATAATAGCTGGCATGCGAAAAATGCTCCTGCTCGCGGCAATTCTGTTGCTGGCCCTCGCGGCCGTTTTTTCGGGCGATCCACGCGTCGATGCGCGCATCAAGAAAGCCTCCCGCGCGCCGGAGCGCAACGGCTGGATTCAGGTTCACCTGGAAGGCTCGCCGTCCGACATCGGCTTCCAGCACGGCTATCTTCTATCGGCCGAAATTCAGGACGCGGTCACCGCGATTTCCACCGAGCTGAAGCACGACGACAATAAGGATTGGGATTTCTACCGCAAGACCGCGCGCGACGTTTTCTGGCCGCACGTGGAGCAGCAATATCGCGACGAGCTGACCGGCATCGCCGACGGATTGAAGGCGCGCAGCGTGAAGCTGGATGTCTGGGACGTGGTGGCGCTCAATGCGTGGCTCGAGCTGCCCTATTACGATAAGTGGTACGACCACGTGAAGCCCGGCGTGAAGAGCACGGCCGACCATTGCAGCGCGTTTGTCGCCACCGGCAGTTATACGAAAGACGGCCGCGTGGTGATCGGGCACAATAACTGGACCACTTACTCTTCCGGCGAGCGCTGGAATATCATTTTCGATATCTCGCCCTCCGCGGGCAACCGCATGATCATGGACGGCATGCCGGGCCTGATCCATAGCGGCGACGATTTCGGCTTGAACTCGGCCGGCATCATCATCACCGAAACCACTATCAGCGAATTCAACAGCTTCGACGCCAACGGCATTCCCGAATTCGTGCGCGCGCGCAAAGCCATGCAGTATTCCAATTCCATCGACGACTTCGCACGCATCATGAGGGAGGGCAACACCGGCGGTTACGCCAACAACTGGCTGGTAGCCGACCGCAAGAACAACGAAGCCGCAAGCCTGGAGCTGGGCCTCAAGAACACTCCTTTGCTGCGCACCAAGGACGGTTTTTTCGTGGGCTCGAACTTCCCCGCCGACCCCAAGTTGATCAAGGAAGAGACCAGTTTCGATGTTAACGATGCCGGAAAAAGTGAAAATGCCCGGCACAAGCGCTGGCTGCAACTGATGCAGGAGTATAAGGGCAAAATCGACGTAGCCGCCGGCCAAAAATTCCTGGCCGATCACTACGACGCTTTTGAAGGCAAGACCGACCCCAGCGAGCGAACGCTGTGTGGCCATATCGAGCTATCGCCGCGCGGCATGCCCACCTGGCAGAAGCCTTACGCGCCGTGCGGCGCCGTGCAGTCTAAGGTAACCGATGCCGGCGGCGCGGAGCGCATGTCTCTGACGGCGGCGTTAGGCCACGCTTGTGGAATCAATTACAAAGCGGCCGATCACTTGGCGCAACACCCGGAGTACGCCTGGTACAAGCCAATTCTGCACGACATGGATGCGCGCCCCTGGACGTCGTTTATGGCTAAGTAATTAGAGCTATGGCAAAGTAATTGCTTAGCTGTTACTGTTAAGCTACGGCTACTGTTAAGCCACGGCGCCGCTATGCGACTGATACTTGGCCTGGTTCTGACCATCCACTGCGCTTCCGCTCAGCAAGTGTCGAGAAAGCTCGATTCTCTGCACGATCTCAGCGCCAACCTGGAGGCGCTTTCTCACCGTGTGAGCCGCTCCGTGGTGCAGATATTCGCCACTGGCTACGCATTGAGCGATTCGACCGAAACGGGCGCTGCCGCCGCCATGATTACCAGACAGCGCGCCACCGGATCGGGCGTAATTCTCAGTTCCGACGGCTACATCCTGACGAATGGACACGTGGTGACGAATGCTCGACGCGTGCGCGTTCGGCTAGCCACGGAAGGCGCCAACGGGCACTCCAAACTGGAACCGGCCGGCAAGATTCTGGACGCGCGCGTGGTGGGCATCGATCGCGATACCGACCTGGCTGTGCTGAAGATCGAGAAGACCGGGCTCGACACCTTGCCTCTGGGCGATTCGGACACGCTGCGGCAGGGGCAGTTGGTGATGGCTTTCGGCAATCCGCTGGGACTCGAGAATTCCGTATCCATGGGTATTGTGAGCTCGGTGGCGCGGCAGATCAAGCCCGACGATTTCATGGTTTACATACAGACCGATGCGCCCATCAACCCCGGCAACAGCGGCGGACCGCTGGTGGATGCCGACGGCAACGTGATGGGCATTAACACGTTCATCTTTTCACAATCCGGCGGCAGCGAGGGGCTGGGATTCGCCATTCCGAGCAACATTATCAAGAACGTTTTCGAACAACTGCGCGACGCCGGCCACGTGCATCGAGGCGAAATCGGCGTCTTCGCGCAAAGCATCACGCCGCCTTTGGCTGCCGCGCTGACGCTGCCGCAGGATTGGGGTGTCATGCTGTCTGACGTGACGCCGGACGGGCCCGCGGACAAAGCCGGGCTGAAAGGCGGCGACATCGTTCTCAGTCTGAACGGAAAGACGATGGAGAGTGCGCGCCAGCTCGATGTGAACCTATACCGCTATAAGCTGGGAGACAAGGTGAACGTGCAAGTGTTGCGCGGCGATGAGAAGCTCACCTTTCCCGTGGCAGTCAGCGAGCGCGACGACGACCCTCAGAGATTCGCCGACATGGTGGACCCGGTGAAGAACATCGTGCCGCAGTTGGGAATTCTCGGCATCGCTATAGATAAAAACGTAGCGCAATTGCTGCCCGATTTGCGCCGCTCGATCGGCGTTGTAGTGGCCGCGCGCGCGGGCGAATCGCCATATTCCGGGGACACGCTGACTCTGGGCGACGTGATATACGAAGTGAACGGCACGCCCGTGTCGAGTGTGGAAGCTCTGCGCGCGGCGCTCGATAAATTGACCGAGAACGATCCACTGGCGCTGTTGGTGGAGCGCGATGGCCGGTTGATGTACATCACGATGCAGATTGAGTAGGGCGGACCCCCCGGTCCGCGGCCGCCCCCCCGGTCGGCCTTTCGCGAATCGCGCGGGTCTTAATGTGGCTGGGCGAAGAGCGGGACCAGGGGGATCCGCGCCGACCAGGGAGCCGACCAGGGAGCCGACCAGGGAGCCGACCAGGGGGTCCGCCCCACAGAGGCGCGGACTCCCCCTAATTCATGCGGCGCCGAATCTCGCGGCGGATCGCTTCGGCCTGCTGGTCGTCAAACCGCAGTTCTCCTCGGGCCGCCATCATCAGTTGTGGAGCTCGCAGTCGCTCCGCCATCACGCCGTCGTGTGAATGCGCGTGCGAATTTAGCAGCAGGTGCCCCAGCTCATGCGCTATGGCGGCTCCCAGAACCGGGCCGGGGCCAATCTCCATCGGGTCGGTCAGATGCCGGACCGCCGGCCAGGACACCGCGGCATAGCTGCCTTCGCTGCCGGGTTGGTGCGTCAGCAACGCATATCCCAGCGCGTCGCCGGATAGAGCGGCGGGCTGCTTGTTCAGCAAATGCAGCCAAAATTCCAGGCGGCCCGGTTCGCGGCGGCAGGCGTCGGATGCCTCGCAATCCACCCAGCCGATCTCCACTCCGGCCTTCTGGAAGATGTCCGCGGCCGTCCTTTCAGCCTCAGCGGCGGTTCCCATGCGAACGCGCGCGGGGTTCAGGACCCACACCGTAATTCGTAACGGCGACTGGTAGGCCCGCATCGCCGGGCCGGCCAGCGCTACACATCCCAGAGTCAATGAAAACAGCAGCTTCACAATCGTGCCCGCCTTTCGTTGTGGGTCGATTGTGCCGGGGACCTTCGCGAACTTCGATTACGCGGAGGTACTTTCTGAGTTACCGGCGGGTCGCGAGTGAGTCGCGAGTTTTACAAACAGCCGGGTGACTGCCGCGTCACTTTTTGGATACGCCGTCGTCTTACTGGCAGGACAAATTATGCCGACCCGCCGCTTTCGTCTGTCGCGCATCGCGCGCTTTGGAGGCTTCGAACTCGATCTGCGCTCCGGCGAGCTGACCCGCGATGGCGTGCGCCTGCGGCTGCAGGAACAGCCTCTCCGCATTCTGACGATGCTGCTGGAGCATCCCGGCGAGGTAGTGATGCGCGACGAAATTCGCAAGCGGCTATGGCCCAACGATACGGCGGTAGAGATAGGGCACGGCATCAACGCGGCCGTACTGCGCCTGCGGGAAGCGCTGGGCGAAAGCGCGGAGAATCCTCGCTTCGTCGAGACGCTGCCGCGGCGCGGGTACCGTTTCAACGGCCATTTGGAATGGGAGAATGGCGCGTCGCTCACCATCACGGGCGCAACCGGCGCGCGCACGGCGGACACGCGGACGACGGCCGGCACGCACGCCGCGGCAGACGCCGGATTGACGGGCCGGACGGTTTCCCACTACCGCGTACTCGACAAGCTGGGCAGCGGCGGCATGGGAGTGGTGTACCGCGCCGAGGATCTGCAGTTAGGACGCCACGTGGCGCTGAAATTCCTGTCGCGGGAATTCGCGCAGGACCCCGCCGCGCGCGACCGTTTCCAACGCGAGGCGCGGGCCGCCTCGGCGCTGAACCATCCCAATGTCTGCACCGTCTATAGCGTGGAGGAGTGCGCGGGCCAGCCCGTCATCAGCATGGAACTGGTGGAGGGCGACACGCTCTCGGCGCTGCTGGCCAGGCAGCGCATGCCCGCGCCGCAAACGCTCGCCCTGGCCATCCAGGTGGCCGCCGCGCTCGAAGCGGCGCATCGCAAAGGCGTGGTGCATCGCGATCTGAAGCCCGGCAACCTGATGGTGACCAGTTTCGGCGTCAAGGTGCTGGATTTCGGCATCGCCAAAATCGACCGGGCCGCCGCGCCCGACGCCGCGGAAAACTTCGGCGCCAT
>JBEKNN010000242.1:0-13936 GCA_049522755.1 Bryobacteraceae bacterium
TCCTGGTTGGCGCCACGCGCAAACGATGGCGCGAGGACTTCACGCTGCGCTTTGCGACCATCAATGGCCTGCCCGGTGTCATTCTGGATGGACCCGAGGGACCGGTGCAGACTACGACGTTCGAGATTGAGGGCGACGTTATTCGGGCGTTGTACGTGGTGCGCAATCCGGACAAGCTGCGGCATTTAGCGGCGGCGGAGCCGCGCGAGAGCGGTCTAGAATGAGCAGGCAAGTGTTAATTCGAGTTGCGGCAATCCGTGCGCGAGATTCGGATAAGGTCGAAAGGTTGCGACTGCACGATTCTGT
Source organism: Bryobacteraceae bacterium (assembly GCA_049522755.1). GTDB lineage: Bacteria > Acidobacteriota > Terriglobia > Bryobacterales > Bryobacteraceae > PALSA-243. The sequence goes on from JBEKNN010000242.1 coordinate 307, forward strand.
CCGGATGGTCGGCGACCACATTCCATAGATGTGGCGTTGTTGAAAGCCGCGCGCCTCGGTTATAGCGTTCCCTCGGTTTTCCAATCGGCTCAATCTCGGCTGAATCCCATCATGCCGCTGTCTGCCGGCGACAAACTCGGCCCCTATGAGATCCTCGCCTCTCTTGGCACAGGCGGGATGGGTGAAGTGTATCGCGCGCGCGATTCGCGCCTCGATTCGAATGCCGGTCCGAGCCGGCGCCTACCAGTGAATATATTGCCCGTTGACGCCCTTCCAGTGCCCCAGGCCGCCGTTGAACCAATACAAATTCCGCTCTTCCGGGTCGGAGGATCCGAACCACGGATTCAGAACCATCAGCTTGGCGACGTTATCGTACGTATGATCCTGCACCTGCTCGACTCCGGCAACCACGATGACATGTGAGGAGGTATTCCAAGTGCCGATCGCTATCATCGGGCCGAAGGTCAGCATCCCATGAGTGATCTGCTCGAGCGTCAATTCACCGCCAGCGCCCCAGCTAAACCCAAGCGCCTTCGCCAAAGGCACGGCATCCCCATGGTCGATGCCGGAGCGATACCAAAGATCGAAATCCACGCGATCGTCGCTCGAAGCGCGTAGCTTCTTTTCCACGTCTCCAGCGGGAAGCCCTTTCCATTTGTAGAGCATCTGGCACGATGCCAGCCAGCACGTGGACGAGTTGATCTGCTCGATGCGTTGCGGCCGCGGCGATACCCATACAATTTTACCCATGGCAAGCGCCTCCTCCTTGAGAGCCAATTTCCCACACGCGCGCCTTCGGATGCAACGCGATCTGTCGGACCGTCACGATTGCATACAATTATGCCGTATGCCGCTCACCGTCTTCGAGGTCGGAGGAATCCCAGGCAGCCGCCGCGAGCGTATCGAGGCCGCGGTAGTCGCCGGCTGCAAGCATGCCAGCTCGCCATACGAAGGGCGGATCGCCGCCGACCCTCTGCGCAAGGATATTACTCGGGCAAGGCTAATATCGATAAACCTTCCCGCTGCAGGACGCCTTGCTCCAATGACGAATCCCGATACTCAACAACGCCCGCGCTACGGCCCGAATCGAAAGTCTTGACAGCTTACGCATGGCGCCGGCGGCACAGTACCCTTGCATTCCTGCGATCGAGAGCGTAGGATTTGGTCTTCATGTCGCGAACTTGTGGCTGTCGATCGGGGAGCTTCGCGCTCCTGTTTGCAGCCTTCACCAGTCTGCTGTGCGCTCAGCCGGTCTTCAATGTGAAAGACTACGGCGCTACGGGAATCAAATCGGATAACGCCCGGCCTGCCCTACAGCAGGCCATTGACGCATGCGGCAAAGCCGGTGGAGGAACTGTCTACGTTGGTCCGGGCGAATACACCACCGGCCAACTCCACTTGCGCTCCGGTGTGCGGCTCTATTTGGAAGCCGGGGCGACATTATTTGCCTCGTTGGACGGCGCGCAGTTCGACCCGTCGCCCAAATCCGCGCTCATCTCGGGCGAAGATCTGCACGATATCGCGCTCGAAGGCCGCGGCACGATGGACGGACAATCCACGTATGAATGGCATCTCAACAGCATTACCGATTTCTACATCCTCTCCAACCAGCGCCTGATGGAAGCGACCGGCAAACCGCTCATGCGCCCGTTCCCGCATGGCTTCCCCGACGAGAAGATTTATCCGCGCATGGTGCTGCTGTTGCGTTGCACGGACGTGCGCATCACCGGATTGCGGTTCCTGCGGTCGCGCAGTTGGACCATTAACCCGTATGCCTGCAAGCGCCTGCTCATCGATGGCGTCTACATTTACTCCAGCCAGAAGGAAGGTGTGTGGGCCGACGGCATTGACCCCGACGGTTGTCAGGATGTCCGTATTGCCAATTCCACCGTGGAGACGGGCGACGACGCGCTGGTGTTCTATTCGGCTGATATTTGGGGGCCTGCGCTCCCGGTTGAAAACGTGACGGTGACCAATTGCCGCCTGTCTTCGGCTTCGAGCGCCATCAAGTTTTGCGATGCGAATTCGAACGCGATCCGTCGCGTCAACATCGATAACGTGGTCATCGCCAATTCCAACCGCGGAATCGCGTTTATGGTGTTCGATGGCGGCATTGTGGAAGACGTGGCGCTGTCGAACCTGACGATTGAGACACGGCGCTTCGATTGGTTCTGGTGGGGCGATGGCGATCCGCTGCATTTCAACATCAAGCGCCGCAGTGAAGTGGACGGAAAGGAGCGCGCCAAGGAACCGGCCGCCGGCAAGATTCGCAACGTGACCATTCAGAATGTGATCGCCCACGGCGCCGGCGCTTCCGTTATCAACGGCCATCCGGCGAGTTGGTTAGAAGGCATCAGGTTGGACAATGTAAAGCTCTTTGTGTCGTCCGATCCCAGCGCCCCTTACGAACACACGGCGACGGCGCTGACGGTTCGCCAAGCGCGCGGATTGCGCATGAGTAATGTTGAGATCGGTTGGGAAAAGCCTTTTGCTGCAAGCTGGCGGTATGGTTTGTCCCTGGAGCAGGTGAAAGATGCCATTCTCGACCGCGTGGAGGTGCATCCGGCGCCGGGCTCAAAATCGCAGCGCATCGTTTCGACAGACGCTGAATATGTGGTGCGGCCCAAGTAAAGTTGATCCGCGCCGCACTGTTCTACTCGGAAAGTTCTGCGGTCGCGCGTGTGACGGCGCGTTATCGGTAGCAAGTCGCCCCCTCCACAGGACATCCCGGCCTCACTGTTCGCCCTCTTTCAGCGTGCGATTACGGACCTTGCGGACCGAGCAACAGGCATCCCCGACGCGATAGCGGATCAGGACCTTCGGAATTGGCTCGACGGGGGAAGACGAACCGCTCGACTGACAGCACAATCGCGGCGTCACAACTGGTGAGTATTTTTTATTACAACCCTGTTCGGCAATATGAATCTTGAGGGCCGGCGCACGATGATCCGAAAGTTCTTCGCGCCTCTGTTCGTGCAAGCTGCTAAACGCGATATCCGTAATTTCTGGCATGACATGCCAGCTATAAAGGTCTGCGGTCAAACTGGATGAAGGAGCGCCTCTGCACTATGGCCGTAGTTCTCCGGAAGCGTGGCTTCTCAGTGCGCGCGGAGCTGGACCAGAAGCGGCCACCCTCGGCCAAACTGGCGGCATCGTTGGCCTACGGCCGCCCGCGCTTTGTAAACACCAGTATTTGGCAATCGTTACCATTTTGCAAGAACGAATCGGGTGGTAGTGAAAGTGCACTAATGCCCATTACCACGGTCACTCCGGCCTGAACCAGCATGCTACTAGAAACGCAGAAGAGCCAACCCGAACCAACCGTTAAGGGCATCATTGCACGGAAATCCGAGCGGCGAACTCGCCCACGAGCTGCCTTACAGTGGGTGGTTCACGTGTCGAGAGCCGGAGGCATGCGCCGGGTTTCCGGTAAAACCAGCAACGTGAGCAGTCGGGGCTTTTACTGTCTCTTCCAGGAGCCTTTGGACTTCGGCGAACGTGTAGAGTGCACACTGGTTATTCCCATACCCAAGGCCGGCAAGCCGAATGCTGTGTTCTGGTTGAAGTGCCAGGCGCGTCTATTGCGGGTTGAACCTGGGGCGGGTGACAAAGCCTTCGGTATTGCGTTTCTAATTGAGGAATACTGCGTGGTGCATCTCAATCCGGCGCAGATCAACCCGGCGGAACTGTCGGCGGCGATGGACTAGCGGGGCGCCGTCGCGCAACGCGATAGTGAAAAAATCTGGGATCACTACCCACTTTGAATCATTTTTGTTGAATTGCGTTTGGCCGCCTGAGATCCTCATTAGCTCGCGTGAACACTACCGGAAATTCGCTTCAACCGCGATGTTTACCGTGTTAGTACTAATTCTACCTTCCGTAGCATCCCCGGATAGCGAGAGTGGGAGATCGTCCTTCTGCATAACAGTATTCGGCATAGATACCTCAACCTGATAGAATCCCGGATGGTTCGGTACGGGGTTGATCGCCGTCGCCGGTATTTTAGATTCACCCAACTGAACAGAAATATTAGTCAAGTTGCCGAGGCCGGTAACGTAAATGAGAAGCCGCTCGCCGGGAATCGCCGGCTGAGCCGATACCCGATAGTTCCGCACCATCGCCACGCTGTTCGTCGCGGCACTTTCCCGCAAAACCCAGCCCTGGCCCGTGCCGGTACCGTCCAGAGAGAAGATGCCGGGCGCAGCCGAGTGAGCCGTCGTTCGAAGCGGCTTAGCTCCGCCATGTTCGGTCTGAACGACGAACTCGATTTCACTTCCCGGCGCGGAGTCCGGGCACAGAATTTCCAGTTCCGTATCGGATGCGGACAGAATTGGAACCGTCGCGCCGTTAGCCCAAACCTTAGTCCCCGCCAGCTCCATGGAACTGCCGGAGGCGTCCGAAACCGAGGCTCCCTCAGCCAGCCACCGGCCCTCTATAGTGGCGATGGCGCCGGGGCTGCAGGCCGCGTCCCGCAACCGGCTGGCAGTGTTCACAATGCCGGTCACCACAGGTTCGCCGGAATCTACTTGTACAGTCACAGAAGCGCTTGCCTTCCCTCCAGCGGCATCGACGGCAGTGAAATGGATCTCGTGAGCGCCGAGTTGCGCCCCCCCCGGCGTCCACCGGAACTCTCCGGTCGTGGAATCGAAATATGCGCCCGCCGGCAATGCGCCGATGGATAACGTTGCAGCCGGATCGGACGGCGACACGCGGAAGCGAACCTCGGTTCCATATTTTACGAACTGCCGCTTGGGAACGTGGATGGAAGTGGAACGGTCCGGAGCGACTGCCAGGGTTTCCTTGACCGTGCCTGAGCCTAGATTGGCAGCCACTACGATGCCCTCGCCGGAGCTAACCGCATCCACCTGGAATTCCACCGTCGATTTACCGGGGCTGGTCGCTACCCTCCCGGGAAGCCGGAGAGAGGCGCTGGAACTGGTAAGCTGCAACTCGGCCGTGGTGGAATTCTCCACATGATCCAGCGTGATTCGGCAAGTCCCCCGAGATCCGGCGGTCAGAGATTTCGGCGTGCATGAAATCTGATTCACTTGCGCCTGCTCACTGTCCGATGCTGCGGTGATTTGCAACAACACGGCCTTGGTGGTCCCGTTGAAAACGGCCGAGACGACAATCCAGCCGGAAGCCGATGACAGGGTGGTCGCGGAGAAACCGGCGCTGGTGGAGCCCTGGGGCACTCTGACAGTAGCCGGAACCGAGAGTGCGGCGTTATTGCTGGCGAGACTCACAATAACGTTCCCCGCCAGGTTTGACATAGTGACGGTGCACGCGCTACTGGAACCGGCTGACATGCTGGTCGGGGCGCAGGTCAGCGAAGACAAGACTGGGGTGGGCAATAGTGTGAAGTTGGCCGTCTGAGACGATGTGCCGAGCGTTGCGATCACCGAACCGGTGGCGTTGGCGCTTATGCTCCCGATGCTGACGCTAAAAACTAGAGAGGCGTTCCCGGAGGTTATGACGATGCTCGCGGGGACCGTGATCAGGGTGGACGTGGAACTCAATGTGACCGTGGTGGCAGTAGGAGCGGGTTGCGATAGCGTCGCAGTACACGAACTTGTCGCTCCCGAAATCACAGCGCTCGGATTACAAGTCAGTGACGTCACCAACACTGGCGCAATCAGAGCGACCGTAACCGATTGCGATGAGCCGTTGTACGAGACAGTCACCGAACCGCTTTGGTTAACTGTGAACGAACCCGCTTGCAAGGCAAATGAGGCGGATTTGGATCCGGCGGCGATCGCGACTGACGATGGAGCAGTGAGCAAGCTGTTAACTGTCGACACAACTACGTTCGCTCCGCCCGCCGGCGCGTTCGTCAAGGTCACAGTGCAAGTGCTGGAAGTTGAGGGGCTTAATGTGGCCGCGCCGCAAACCAGCGAGGAAACCAGGGTGGACGCCGCGAGGCTGATAGTCGCATTGGCGGAGCTGCCGTTGTAGGCGGCGGTAACGGTCGCGCTCTGATTACTCGGGATAGCCGACGTAGTCGCCGCAAACGTAGCGATCGTCGCGCCGGCGCTTACCGTCACTGAAGCCGGCACAGTAAGCGTTGCGTTGGTATTGGAAAGCGTCACCGCCGCCCCGCCCGCTGGCGCCGCATTCGTTAGCGTGATTGTGCACAAAGTGGAAGCGTTCGGGCCGATGCTTGCGGGGCTGCAAGATAGCGACGACACGCCGACAGAGCCCAGCAGATTGATGGTGGCGGTGGCGGTAATACTGTTGAGGGTGGAAGTAATCGTGGCGGCCTGATTGTTCATAATTACGCTTGCCGCCGAAGCTGTGAATTGGCCGGAAGCGGACCCATTCGCGATCAACAGACCGGAGGTCACAGTCAAGTTGGCGTTGTTGCTGGCGATTGAAACCGGACTCGAACCCACCGAAGCCTTGTTCAGCGTGACCGTGCACGTGCTGGTGGAACCGCCGGTCAAGCTGGTCGGGGTGCAACTCACGGAACTCAGCGCCGCAGCGGCGACGAGGTAAATCACGACGCTCCCGACGCTGCTGCCGAGAGTGGCCGTCACTGTAGCGGACTGGTTACTCGATACAGTGGTAGTTGTGACGTTAAAGGCGGCGGACGTGCCCCCCGCAGCGACTGTGACCGAGGCCGGGACGGTGAGTGTCGAATTGGTGTTGGTCAGGGTGACGGTGGCGCCGCCCGCGGGAGCCGCCTGACTCAGGGTGACAGTACAGGTACTGGAAGAGCTAGGTCCGAGGCTGGCAGGATTGCAGGCTACGCCGGAGACGAGGACTGGCGACACTAGACTGATAGCAGCGGTCTTCGAGCTACCGCCAACAGAGGCGGTCAAGGTAGCGCTCTGATTGCTGGCGATGGTGGCGGCCGCGGTGGCGCTGAAGTTCGCCGTGGTGGCTCCGGCGGCTACTGTGACCGATACGGGTACGGTGAGCAGATTGTTGCTGCTGGCGAGTGTGACAGCGGAACCGCCGGTGGAAGCGGCCTGGGTGAGGGTGACCGTACAGGCGCTGACCGCGCTCTGACCAAGGCTGGTGGGATTGCAAGCCAGCGACGAGACTAACACCGGCGCCACCAGGCTGATAGTCGCGTTAGCGGAGGTGCTATCGTAGGCGGCGGTGATCGTCGCGCTCTGATTGCTGCCGATGGCCGCCGTGGTGGCGCTGAAAGTAGCCGAGAGGGCCGCAGCGGGGACCATGACCGAAGCCGGGACGGTAAGTGTCGCGTTAGTGTTGGTCAGAGTGACAGCGGCGCCGCCCGCGGGCGCCGCCTGAGTCAGGGTGACGGTGCAGCTACTGGAAGAGTTGGGTCCCAGGCTGGCGGGATTGCAAATCAGCGAAGAGACCAGCGAAGAGGCTAGCGCCGGCGCCACCAGTCTGATAGTCGCATTGGCTGAGTTGCTATTGTAAGTCGCCGTGACCGTCGCACTCTGATTGCTGGCGACGGCCGCTGTAGTGGCGCTGAAGGTAGCCGAAGTAGTCCCCGCCGTCACCGTGACCGATGCCGGGACGGTGAGCGCCGCGTTGCTATTGGTCAGCGTGACAGTGGCGCCGCCGGTGGGCGCCGCCTGAGTCAGAGTGACGATACAGTTGCTGGAAGAGTTGGGTCCGAGGCTGGTAGGATTGCAGGCCAGCGAGGTCGACGCCCCCCCTTTGAACGCCAGGACCGTGGCCGACCAGATGTCAGATACATTAAGCGTTGCCGTCGCGTTGGTCGTCAGGGCGGCGCCAGCTATCAAGTCCCCCGACTCAACGCAATTAGAGTACGAAAAACACTGCGTAGTTCCGCTCCCTGACATCTCACGCTTCGTATAGGCCGGGTTCAAGGCGCTGAAGTTCTCGTTTCTAAAATTGCTGCCGTTCGTGAACCACGCAAAGACGAGGTCGTTCGGATTGATGGTCGTCAGGCCGCCGCTCGCCGGACCTGCACTGATCCCTTGCGCCGTGGAGAAGGCGTCTACAGCAGTCGTCACACCCCTGTATTCATGCATCGAGAATGCATACACATTGCTGCCGCTGCCCGCATTTACCGTTATCGTGTCCCCGCCGGATGCCACGGCCGACGCCACGAAAACGTCCGCATCATGGTCATTGGTAACCGTCTGATGCGCAACTTGGGCAAAGGCGGCTCCCAAGGCGTCGGTTACAGACACCGCTGCGCCCACATCGGCGAAGACGCCGACGATGAGCAGATCGCCGGCGGTCACGCTGCCTGGAAACGCCTTACTTGCGGTTTGGCCAGCGCCAAATAGGCCGGTTGCTTGGGATGCCGATATGCTCTGCACGAACGTTATAGGCGGAACCGGAGCCACCAGACTGATCACTGCAGTCTGCGAACTGCCGTCGAGGGTCGCGGTCACGGTCGCACTCTGATTGCTGGCGATGGCGCCGGCCGCGGTGGCGCTGAAGTTCGCGCTGGTGGCTCCGGCGGCTACCGTTACCGATGCGGACACGCTGAGCAGATTGTTGGTGCTGGCGAGCGTGACAGCCGAGCCGCCGGTGGGAGCGGTCTGGGTGAGGGTGACTGTACAGGCACTGACCGCGCTCTGGCCAAGGCTGGTGGGATTGCACGCCAGCGAGGAGACTAACACCGGCGCCAGCAGGCTGATGGTCGCCGTAGCGGAGGTGCTGTTATAGGCGGCGGTAATCGTCGCGCTCTGATTGCTGCCGATGGTCGCCGCGGACGCGCTGAAGGTAGCCGTGGTGGCTCCGGCGGCCACCGTGACCGATGCCGGGACGGAAAGGGTGGCGTCGCTGTTAGTCAGGGTTACGGTTGCGCCGCCCGTGGGCGCAGATCCGGTCAGGGCAACGGTGCAGGTTGCAGTTCCGGATCCGGTCAGAACCGCTGGCAGGCACGACAGGGAAGCCACAGTGGGCAAAACTTGAGGCGGCGAAGCGGCCCCGCCAGTCACGGTTCCACCCGTCGCAAAAAGTGCGATGCCGCTTCCCGCGGGCGAAGACGCTGCGCTGTTGCTGATCCCGATCGCGGTAGTGGTGAGACCGGCCGCCATGGTCAGATTCACAACCGCGATGGCGCCATTCGAAATGGTGCTGGCGTTCATTGCGGAAGCCACGCAAGCAAAAGTACCGGAGCCGCCGTAGCAATTCAATGCCTTACCCGCAGCGGTAAGAGCCGTCGCGGAATTGACGGAAATAGAGACAACATTAGCGGGGGGATAAGTCAAAGTCCATTCAATGGCCGACGGTTGGCTGCCCGCGGGAGAGGTCAGAGCTAAGTTTAGAACTACACTACCATTAGCGGAGGCCGTTCCTGATGACAGAGTTAAAGAGTCCGGGCCTGTCTGCCCAAATAAGGCGCGTGCGGATAGCAGAGAGGCAACTGCGAAGGTCCATGCCATCTGGCTTCGTTTTGACGATCTTTTCATCGGTTCCCATAACAGTTCAGTATCACCAGATATGTGAATGAAAGTGTCTATAACTAGTGATAAGTCTAGAGTTTATAATATTACAGCCGAGAGGCAGCGGATCCCTGAAGAAAGCTAAAATGCAGATCGCAATATAATAAATAATTGCACGAGTTAACCTGCCCTCGGATGCACGAAGACTAACCAACTGATTTTGTCATTCTTATACTGTCAGTTACTCAAAACCTTATCCTGACTAAGTAGCGAAATGTTCTAAGAGATAGCTGGTCTCAACCGGCGCTACAAAACGCAAGAAATTCGTAACCCTTCAGAACCCGTTGAGGCGATCGGCGAGTCTCCGGGAGAGAGCTTCTAAGTCGTTCCGGCAGGCTGATGCCGGAGTCGCTGGAGCAGAGATCTCCGTTCCAGCAAGGGCTCCGTGGCCGGCGGAGGCGGATCTCTTGCCCGCACGTGGCGCGTAAGACGATGTCGGCTCTCTTGCAGTGCGGATAGCAAGGCCAGTGCCTTCATCGGCGGCGCCAGCCCGGCGTTGTCCACTCCAATTGCCGACAGGGGCATGGCCGCTACGCGTCGCCTCACTCGCCGTTTCAGAAGATATTTGAGCGTCATCAAACGGGCATAACCCAGAAAAGTCACCTTCCCGCAGGCCTTGACCGCGGTTCTTTCTGATGTAAACGAAGGCCGGATGCATAGTTCGCGATTGGCAAACGAAACGATGCCTCAGCCTTGGTCGGTTGCAATATACTTTTGCACTGCGACTACGAACAGATCGTTCACTCGGAGCCAGCGAGCCTGAATATCTCGCAGCCTCCCGCACGATCTTGTTGCGGTCCTCAGATTCGGCCCGCGGCAATTTGGTTTTCCGCAGGCGGTGCACGGCGAGTTCCATCTACGCGGATACCGGTTTTGGATCGCAGTCTCTTTTTGCTTGCGGCCAGTTGCGACTAAGAACGCCTTAGCCTGCAAGACCGTGATTTCCATTGCGTTCCGCTTCGGCAACACCGCGTGCGAAATTCCGTTCTCCGCTCAGCTTTAGACTGCTTTGATGGCGGTGCGAAGGTCTGGACCTGGGGGTGCATCCTCCAGCGGCGGGTATTCTTTACCCGTCCATGATGTAAGAACTACCACAGATCACTGCCCCCAAATGTGGTAACTACGACAAATACGTATGTAAGAATTACCACCAGAGACGGTCCTCCGCATCGGCGAATCGCGGTCCCACTCACAATTCCGCCATCTATTTGCACCAGGGATCTTTTGGTCCTTCCCGTGCTTACGGTCAGGCATGCGCAGAATCGCTTCCAGCCCGGTGTCTGGCGCGCCGGCCGGATTGATGATCCAGCGGGCCGCTTTTGGATCCACAGTACACCCACCAGAGGTCCATAGCCTGCTCTGAAAAAGTGATCCGGCAGTCGTCTCCGCAGATTCCCATCCCAGACAGCTCGCGCCGAACAGGAGCGTTCTATCCAACCGCAGTCAATTCGCCGACACGTTTGCACCAGTCGCGGATCCTCAGCAGGCAGGCGCGAAGTCAGCTGGGCCACTCGAATTTCACCCCTATTGGCAAATACTTGGATTGTCTTCGGTCCTCAGACGAGTCCGATTCGCAGCGTTTCGCTCAAGCGACCATGTGTGATCCTTACCAGCCGTCTTGCTTCGGGCCGGGTGCGGCCGGCAACATAGTGGAGCCTCGGACGCTCCTAACAAACAACTGTAGCTGGTATGGTATGAGAGTCGATTTTAGAGCGCTCCGCCGATGCAAGCTCGGCTGTCAGCCGTTCGGCTTGTTACAGTTGAACGTGCTCTCTTCCCGATTTCCCGTTCTGCCTGTCAGACCGTGCCCGTCAGGACGCGAGTGACGTCATTACCATTGGGCGCGACGTGCCATCGCCAAAAAGCCTTGCGGAGAATCTAGGCTTCCAGGCAGCGGCCAGAACATGTGCGCATCAAGTGGAAAACCCCAGTAAGATGAGTACCTTACAGGCGAGTGGACGCGGCGCGACGAGGCGTCCGGTGAACCCGTACTAATGCCCCAAAAACTAGGACCCCTGCGCCCAGAAGCGTGAACGATGCGGGCTCCGGCGTCGATGCGATAGCGTCGTATGACAAGTTGTCGATCGCAAAGTCCGTCGTCGGGTCGTCGAACGTGATCACCGCCTGGGTGAATGGAGCGAGAGTCCCCGATGAGAATGATCCGATGGAAAAAAAACCCCCGGAGCCTTGCGGCCCTGTCGTCGTGTAGCTGAAGGGCGTAGCTCCTATCGTGACCGTCCCGCCGGAATCCCCAGGTTCGATCCCAAAGAGAATATCAAAGGAAACGAAATCCGTTGGCTCATCAAAGTTGAGCGTAAGTGTTCCATCCGCTGGTCCATCAAGTACTGGATCGCTGAGAGGACTGAGATCGTTGCTGGCCGTGCCAATAGTCGCCCCATAGACCGCCGCTGTTGCACTGGGGTCTTCGGTAAAATCGAAAGTGATGCCTAATGCATCCAACGTATCGGCGCCACCGATGGAGGTGGGCACGGCCGGCGCCGTAGCACCAGTTCCGCCGGCCGGCGCAGTCTGGCCGGGATCGAAGGTATTAAGGTAGAGGGTACTAGATTGGGCAATGCCAATGGTCAGCGAAACCGCTGCAAATATCACGGGAAATCTGCTCATGTTTAAGAACCTCGCTAGCTCGAACCGATGCTACCACGGGCTTCCGTCCAACGCAATGATTACCATATTAGTAAATGCTGGTAATGTTAGTACTGTAAGTGCTTATGCGAACTTCCGGACCATCTCCGGATTGCTACAGAGCGAGATCATCCTTCTGCACAACCTTATTTGGCGAGATGCGATATCCTGATACAATCCATGATGGCAAGTTGGACAGAAGTATTCATCAAATAGCTGCAGGCTACACATGCTCCACTCACCTGTCTCGCAGTGTGAACTCTTCGCCGGCGAACAAGATTTCCGAGAGTCGTAATACAGTGGCCCTCGGGCTGCGCCTGTTGTCGTCGCTACTGCTCCTGCTCGCGATTCCCGCTGCCGGGCAACCGCCGGCTAATCGGCCGGTTCTGCTCGGACAGTTGGTGGACGTAGGCGGTTATCGCGTCCACTTATACTGCACTGGATCGGGACGTTCCACCGTAATGGTGCTCGGCGCCGGCTTTTCCTTCGACTGGGGACTGGTGCAGCCCGAAGTCGCCAAATTCAGCACTATCTGCACCTATGACATATCCGGAACGGCATGGAGCGACCCGGGTCCGGTCTTGACGTGCCGCGAGCGGGTTGACGAGGTCCACAGGTTGGTTCGCGCGGCCCATCTGGAACCGCCTTTGGTGCTAACCGGGCTCTCCATCGGAGGCTGTGTCGCCCGGCTATACGCCGCCAAATATCCGTCTGAGGTATCGGGAATCGTTATCGTGGATCACGCCTTTTCCCCCGACCCGGCGCCGGATGTAGGCAACTCGCATCTCGCTACGAACGCGGGGGTGGATACGCCTCCCGTGCTGATTCACCAGACGCCGATTGTCGTCACGGTCGAACAAGCTTCGGAATTCGGCCGGCTCCCGAAACGTATCCAGAAGCTTCATCAATGGGCCGCGTCTCTCGACCCTAAGCTTCCATCCTGGGACGCAGCCGAGGATTGTCTGGCGCAATTGAAGGCGGATGCCCCTGGCCCATATCCGCTCGGTAACATGCCTCTCGTGGTGGTGAGTACAGGCAACCAGGCCCGCGGTTACGACCGATTGCAGAACGAGCTGCTGGCGCTCTCTCACCATAGCATTCATATGATGGCCGAACTGAGTTTCCATTCGGTCGAGATCGATCAGCCGGAGGTCGTGATCGCCGCCATCCGGCAGGTAGTCGAGAGCCTCCGGAAGGCTTCCGGCCAGTGACACACACTAGTAATGCGTTTCATTAGATATGTATCCGTTTTATTTTAGGCATTCAGGTTAGTATTACTTTCTTGTCCGCCAGTCGGGACATACGGCCGACGTTGGTTGCCACGAATCAGGAAGGTGTTTTGCACCGCCGATGAACGCGACTAACTAAATGCAAATAAATAATAAAGCACTATTCATAATTCTTATCGGCATTTATCGATGCCAGTGTCTTTTCTATTTAGTCTCTGCCCTCCCAGTCAGATGATCCCCGTGTCGCAAAAGACGCGCTCTCATTTCACCGACTGAGGCAGGGGAAAGCAGCCCATGCCAAAGTTGGTCGACGCCTGTAGTAATCGTGATCGATCACATCACGTAGGGCAGAAA